>CAYPOE010000026.1:0-13717 GCA_964412285.1 uncultured Eubacteriales bacterium
GGACAGCGATAACTATGTATCCTACGCCGTCGACAACGGCGTCAACTACTTCGACGTGGCCCCGACCTACGGCGATGCAGAGGTGCGACTCGGGCAATCGATTCAGTCGTACCGCGACAAGGTCTACCTCGTCGGCAAGACTGAGCAGCGCGCGGGTGTCGACGCCAAAGCCGCGCTCGAGAACACGCTCAACGTGTTGCACACCGACTACCTCGACGTGTATCAGCTGCACGCGATGAGTTCGCAGGGCGACGTCGACGCGGCACTCGCGCCGGGCGGCGCACTCGAGATCATCCGCGACGCGCGCGACAAGGGTTTGGTGCGCCACATCGGCTTCTCCGCGCACAGCCAGCAGATCGCGTTGCAGCTGCTCGAGGCATTCGACTTCGATACCGTGCTGTTCCCGCTCAACTACGCCCTGGGCATCGGCAAAGGCTTCGGCCCCGCACTCGCCGAAAAGGCGAAAGAGTTGAACAAGGGCATCATTGGCATGAAGGCATTCGCAGACAGGCCATACCACGATAAAGAGATCCGCTTCTACACCAAGAGTTGGTGTCAGGTGCTGCACGGCGACGCGCCGCTGATGTGCGCGGCGATGCGCTACGCACTGTCACAGGGCGCGCACACGCTCGTACCGCCAGGCAACATCCAGCACTTCGCGTTCATGGTCGACCACATCGACGAGTGCGTCGATACGCCGCTGTCGACGGCTGAGTACGATTTGCTGACACAGCGTGCCAAGTCGATGGAGAAGTTCATCTTCGAGAACGACTAATTTCATCTAAATAGAGATTCGTGCGAGGGGTTTTATGGTGATCCGTGAGTTCAGGCAAGACGACAGGCAGCGCGTCGAGGACTTCTTCAACCAGATGGGCGGCGAGAGCCGCGCGTTCTTCAACAGCAACGGTGGGAATCAGCGCAACGCCATGCGATTCTTTGATCAAGAAGAAGATACGACGGGTACGACGTACTTTATGGCCGAAGAGGATGGCGTCATGGTCGGCTACGTGTTCCTCTGGGATTTAGACAAGGGCGTGCCGTGGCTCGGCATCGCGGTCGCCGAGACGCACAAGGGCAAGGGCTTGGGGCGCGACCTCATCGCGCACGCCCACGCATACGCGCGGTCCAAGGGCAAACAGGCCGTGTTGCTGACGACGCACCTCGCCAATGTGCGGGGACAGCGGCTGTATGAGCACATGGGCTACTACCGTATGGGCGTCCATACGAGCGGCGAAATCCTGTACATGAAGGACTTCGGCTACGGCGATTGAGAAGCAGAAAGAATCCCCTGCGCGACACACTGTCGGCGGGGGATTCACAGATTACGCGTATATGCGATATACTAATATAAGAGGTGAAGCGCATGAATAACCGCACGGCTATCACAATGCTGTCTACGCTGTTCACCGACGCGTTGGCAGAGCAACTCACGGATGAGCAGCTCACGATCTGGGGCAACATCCTGATCCTCATCGGTACAGACATGGTGACGCTCGCGAGCCTATCGGTGATCGACAAGGTCAATTCCGCGAACGCGGGACAATCCAACTTGCCGCCCGAGGCACACTGATACATATCAATCCTCGACCATGATCGCGACGACCGATAGGTTGTCGTACGAATCGCCCGAGCGGCGCACGTGCCGCAGCAGCATGTAGTCGATCCACGCCTTGGGCGTCGCCGACTTGTGCCAATCGCAGAGCAACTCGTCGTCGTAGACATACTCCCAGAAACCGTCGGTACACAGCACGAACGCATCGCCGCCCCGCAACGCAACGGGTTCGGCGATCGTTGGCGCGAACCGTTCGGCATTGCCGAGCGCACCGAGCAGGTGACTCCTGTCCTCGTCGTGGTTGATCTCGTTGTAGGTGATCTCGCCCGATAGGTACTTGCTGTACGTGACGGAGTGGTCGACCGTCACGGCGCTGATGACGCCGTCGCGCACGTGATAGAGGCGCGAGTCGCCGAGGTGCGCCCATTGCGCGCCGCCGCCACCGATGTACAGGATCACGGCAGTCGACTTGATGCTGCGATAGTCGTACTCCTGCTGCTTGTCGAGGATAAACGTGTTGGCCGTATGCAGTGCGTGGTAGAGCATGTGGGATTCGCCCGCGTGGGTCTGCATGTAACCGCACAGCGTGTGCGCGGCGATGTCCGACGCCATGTCGCCGTGCCCGTGTCCGCCGAGTCCGTCGCATACGGCGAACACCGCGCACGCATCCGTCACACCGCACATGACGTAGTCCTCGTTGACCAAGCGCCCGCCCTTGTGGCTGTAAGTCGAATAACTGACCTGCATAGACTATGACTCCCCGCTGTATCCGCACGACACGACGATCGCGGTATAGTTGTCCTGCGACGTGTGCGCCCTATTTTCGATGTACTCTTGCATCGCACGACAAGCCTCTTTGGGATCGTGGCGCAACGCCGCGATCAACGCATCCTCGTCCATCGCACCGCTCACGCCGTCTGAACACAGCAACAACACGTCGCCGTCGTACAGCCGCATCGGACGCAACGTACCGTCAACGTCGCCGATGTACGCCTTACCCACGTACTCGGTCAAACTGCCGGACTCCAACACATACGCGACCTCTTTGATGATGTCCTCGGCGTAGAGGGTCTCACGGTAGAGATCGTTGACGTACGCGTGGTCGCAGTTGAGCTTGATGAGCAGGTCGCCCCGCAATAGGTATGCCGCACTGTCGCCGACCGACGCGTAGTGCAGACAATCGTCGTGGATGTGGACGACGACTGCCGTCGTACCCGATGCGCCGCCGTAGATCGCATAGACTTCGTCGCTGACGTTGCGGAGCGTATCGCGCAGCTGCGACGGGATGTCGCCGTATGCGTCCCACGCCTCGAACTGTTGCCGCAACGCGTCGACGGTGCAATTGCTGACCGCCGCGCCGTCGGACATGCCGCCCATGCCGTCGCAGACCGCGTACAGCCGCCCACGTTCGGGTGCGTCGTCGACGATGAGCAGCGCATCCTCCTGCCGCTCGCGTCGCCCGATCTCGTGCAGGTACGCGGCCGCGTACCGTATGCGCGTATCTTCCGCGCTGGGTTCGGGCGCATCCTTGCCCTTGCCTGACTTCCACCATTTCCAAAACATGCGATATGATATGATTTCGATATAGGATTTATAGATGAGAGATAGGGATTGGTTTACTTCACAGGCGTGAGTCCAGAGGCCTCGACCGCGATCTGCGCGTCGCTACCCGTGAGATAATCCATGAGCGCCTTGGCCTTGGCATTATCCTTTTTAGCCACGGCATAATAGTGGATGATCATGGGGTAGTTGTTCGTCGAGATCGTGATGCGGTTGGGCGTGACGCCATCGAGTTTGAGCGATGTGATTAACGGACTCTTGACCATTGGCGACGAATACAGCGCGTAACCGAAGAGACCTTCGAGGTAGCGTGTCGTACGCAGTACGGCCACGTCATCCAATACGTGATCTTCCGGCATTTCCGGCAATGCGTCGACGTATTCCGCCATGACGTCGTGCAAAAAGAAGTGGTGCGCGTCGCTGTCGGGCGGTTGATAGAATGGTTCGATGGCCTTTGCGGCCTGTCGCATCGTTGTGGCCGTGTAGTGCGTGACCTGACCCGTATACACATCGACGATCTGTGGCAGCGTGATGTTGGAGAGCGCGTTGTCCGACGATACAAAGAAAGTCAGCGCATCCTTGGCGATGAGTGCCGATGCGTAGTCGGTATCGTTATACCGTGGATCGTCCAGCACCTCGCCGGGGACGATGACGATGTCCGCCACGTCCTGCGCGAGCAGGTCGATGGTCGTATCGTAGTCGGCCGCGATCGTCGCGGCCTGCGCCGACTGCTTGGAGATGCCGAGCAGGTCGGCCGTGACGTCGAAGATGAAATCGGGCTTGATGTGCGCATAGGCGATGCGCGGATAGTCCGACGGACGAATGACGCCATCGAACAACTCAGTACGGCGCGCGATGTACGCCTTGGTCAATCCGGGCGCAAGGTCGGGGCTGACGTTGATGTAGTGATACGAATCAAAATACTCGACCCACTGCCCGAACGCATACTTGGCAACCTCGCGGAGCGGCAGGTAGATCCGATCCGACAGCATACGCGGCGAGATCGACAGGCGATACATATCGATCTTACCGTTGGTATTGACTGTCATGATGTTGGAGCCGAGCTTCAACGAGATGATGCGACCATTGGTCAGTGTGACGGTCTGCCCTGCCTCATGCCATGAGATCTCATAGCCGTATGCCTCGGCCAAAAAACGGATCGGCACCATCGCCGTATTGTGTTGGATAATCACGGGCAAATCAATCAGCTCGGGGTCGATGAGTACGACCTCGTTGTTGATGATGGCCTTGCTACTGTTGATCATGAACTCAACGGTCACGTTGCCATTGCCGTCTTCGCCCTCGCCGCGCACCTCGGCCGCCGACGCGTACGGACTCCACACGAGCAGCAACGCACATATCACCGTCATACAGCTTATCAGACGCACACCGTACACCTCGCTTATATTCCGTCGAATCTCTCTTGCCGATCTTTTTGATCTTTTTGATATGACCGATCTTTCCTAATACCTATTATATCACATCAAATACATTACGCAAGGGTTACGGGCGTTTGACATAAAACTGTAAAGTATGTTACAACATATCGAAGCGTCGTGTTGAATCTCGCATACAGTTGTGGTATACTATCCTCAAATACATATGTATACGGAGGGATGTCCCATGTATCGTGCAGACAAACGCAAGCAACTCCTCGATCAACTCCCTGACGGCAGCGTGCTCATCTTGCTGTCGGACAAGTTCCGCACATTCGATAAAAACTTCTTCTACCTGACCGGCGTCATTCAACCCAATTGTGCCTACGTCGCAACCAAGCGCGGCGAGGTCGCGCAATCGCTCTACGTACCCGCCGTCGACGCATACAAGCTGCGCTGGGAGGGCGACATGCTCACGCATGGACAGGCCGCCGCCGCATCGGACGTCGCCGATGTGCGCGACATCGGCGTATTTCAGCGCGACGTCGCGCGGTATCTGAATGACCCATCAACACAGGTCTATATGGATCTCGACCCCACGGACTACCACACGCTGCAACCCGCGTTCGCGCTGCAACGCGAGCTGTCCGAACGGTATCCGACGCTGCATTGGGGCAACGCCTACCCACTCATCGCGGGACTGCGCGTGTTCAAGACGCCCGAAGAACTCGACAGCATCCGTGAAGCCATGCGCATCACGGCGAACGGCATCGAGCGCATGATGCGCGCAGTGCGCCCCGGCCTATACGAGTATCAGCTCAAGGCCGAGTTCGAGCACGAACTCTGCGCGAACGGCGTGCAGAAGCCCGGGTTCGACACCAACGTGTCGGGCGGCGACAATGTGTTCTGCCTGCACTACAACGCGCTCACGGGACGCATCGGCGACGGCGACCTCGTACTCGTCGACGTGGGTGCGCAAGTGAACGGGTTGTGCGTCGACATCTCGCGCGTCTTCCCTGCGAATGGCCGCTTCACAGACAAACAGCGGCAACTCTACGACGTCGCACTGCGCGCCAACAAGGCCGCGATGAACGTCGTCAAACCCGGCGTCGCGTTCGCCGACATTGAGTCGACGGTTCGGCGCACGGTATACGAGGGGCTGCGCGACATCGGTTTGGTGAATCACTACGACGAAGTCGGCAAGTACTACTGGCATGGCGTCGCGCACTACGTCGGACTCGACGTACACGACGTAGGCTCGTACGCCCAGCCCGTCGCGCCCGATATGGTGTTCACGATCGACGCGGGCATCTACGTACCCGAGTGGCACATCGGTCTGCGCGTCGAGGACGACGTACTCGTCACCCAAGACGGCTACGAGTGGCTCTCGCGCGACATCCCGCGCGAAGTCGACGCACTCGAGCGCATGATAGGCCATGCGTAAGGCAGTACTCGTACTGCTGATCGCCGTGCTGCTGTACGGCAGTACGGCGGCCGCGCATGGCGTGGGTACGCCGTACGCGCGCGGGCTGTTGCCCGTACCCGACGCGCTGGCCGAAATCCTGCGCGACCTATGGCTATCGGTGCAACCCGAGCCTGAACCTGACCCGTTCATCATCGTCATCGACGCGGGACACGGCGGCAAAGATTCGGGTGCGACAGCGAAGCTGCGAGGGACGCGTTGCCGCGAGAGCGACGTCAACCTCGCACTCGCACTGTCGGTGGCCGAAGGGTTGGAGGCGCACGGCGTCACGGTGATCCTTACGCGCGACGACGACCGTACGCTGCCCAAAGAAGCGCGTCCACAGATGGCGATCGATCATGCGGCGGATCTCTACCTATCCATTCACCACAACGCGAGTACGAGCAGTTCGCCGCGCGGGTCGTCGGTCTACTACCGCGATGCGCGCGATGGCGCGGATCTCGCGGACGTGAAACGCTACGCGCGGTATCTGCTCGACAGCCTCACGGAGTCGCTCGGTACGCGTGACATGGGCGTACACAGCGGCAACGCGTACTCGATGAGTACGCTCGACATGGACATGCCCGCCGTCATCGTCGAGATCGGCTTCATGACCCATCCTGATGAGCTGTCACGCATCGTGACCGACGAGTTCCGCACTGCCGCCGCCAACGCGTTGGTCGAGGCGACGCTGCGTATGCGCGACGATCTGTCGCAGACAGAATGATACCCGCCACCCGATTGAACTTGGGCGCGGGTATTTTTTATAAAACAGATCAATCTTTTTACTCTTTCACCGTGATGGTGTAGAGTGCGTCCAGACGCGGCTCGTCGCCGTCGTACATCTCGATGCGCAGCTTGTGTTCGCCGACCGACAGACCCGTGAGCTTGACTTCGTACGGCGGCGCGCTCATGAGCTTGAGTTCTTTGCCATCGAGGAAGTACTTGAGCTGCACGTTGTACGACTTGGGGTAGTACGCGACCGCCGACACCGTGAGGTTGCGGCTCGTCGTCGAATAGTCGTACGGGATCTTGTGATACCAGACGCCCGTGGAGGATTCGCCCGACCCCAGCATCGGACGCTGCGCCGTGACCTCGTTGTACGCCTTGGTTAAGGCTTCGCTCGTGAACAGCGCGTAGTCGAGCTTGCGCGTCTTGTCGGGTAAGGCGTTGAAGTAGTTGATGAGCCGGATCTGCGGATACATGCGCGGCAGTGCGGTGTACAGCATACGCAGCTGGTACAGCGCCCACGCCTCGTAGCTGTCGCCGTTCTGCAGATTGCGATGCGACGCACCGGCCTCGGATACCATGAGCGGCTTGTCGATGCCGCGATCCTTCATCCACAGCAGGATTGGCTGCACGTTGATGATGGGGTTCGCGTACTCGGCGGTCAGGAACGTGACGTTATTCGTGTCGCTCTCGTTGTGCGTAAAGACGCGGCTCATGTACAGGCTCAAACCAATCCAGTCGACGTAGTCGTCGCCGGGGTAGAACATGTCGAGTGTCTTATCGACCGACGACAGCGCGTTGGGCGACCACACGTTGGCGAGGTTGGGATATTTCTTGATCTTGTCGGCAATATAGCGATACGCCTTGATATAGCCTGCGCCGTCCGTGATGTTGGGATCTACGTCCATCTCGGCGCTCCACCGTATGATGATGTTCGCGCCGCTGTCGCCGAGGAAGCGCAGCGTACGATCGATGTAGTCGGCGTACTGCGTGACGTCTTTGATGTCGGTGTAGGCGTTCCATGCAAATACGACGGTCTCGCCGTGTTCCTTGGCTATTTTCAAGTAATTCTCGTAGCGCGGCTGCGTGGTAATATCTTCTTTGGGGAACTCACAGTATATGAGTGCGGCCGACGGCTTGACAGGGAAGACCTTGCGTGCATCTTCATAGGTGTAGATGCCGTTGCTCGTGATGCGCGGGTCGCTGTCGTACGGTGCGCCGAACATCACGCCCGACTTGTTGGCGAACGGCGCGTCGTACGGGTCATACGTACCCGGGGTTTCGACGTAGAGTGACAGCGTAGGTTCGAGCGTCAGGGCTTTGTACTCGGAGTAGCGTCTATCGGATGGTTCCCAATCCATGACGTCGAAGTACGTCGCATGTGTCGCGTAGGCTTCTGCGGCGAGCGCGTACTGTTCCTCGGCCTCGTAGAGCTGACCGAGTTCTTTGTACATGTGCGCGATGTTCAGGTTTTTCTCTTCGTAGTCCTTATCTTTGACAAAATCGAGGCACGCGAGGATGGCCTTCTTGAGCGCAGCGTTGTCGCCCGACGCTTTGGCTTTCTGGTACGTCTCGAGCAGCCCGAACATGGGCTTGGGAATCGCGGCGGACGCGCCGAGGTTGCCGACGATCAGGCAGAGCAGCAGTACCGCGCACAGGGCGCGGCGTATCGTGTGTTGCACGTCGAGTTCTCCTTTAATTATTTTTAGCATATTTTACGAGATGGTCACGCCATTGAAACCGATCCACGGCAACGCGCCGCCGCCGTCATTGACGGTTTCACGCGAAATCGCGTGTACGTTCTTGATCATGTCGGCGATGTTACCCGAAATCATGGTTTCAGAGAGCGCGTCGGTGACTTTGCCGTTCTCGATCAGGAAACTGTTCTTGGCTACGCCCGATAGTTCGCCGTTCGACGACGGTTCTGCGCCCGACACGCGCCCGACGAGTACGCCGCGGTCGACCGACTTGATGATGTCGGCGAGGCTGCGCTGCCCGGGCTTTATCGACGCGAACCAGCCGATGTTGCTCGAACGCCGCTTCCCTGTCTTGCGTGCCGCATATTCGGACAGCAGGTAGTTCTTCAGTACGCCGTCCTTGATGACGTCGATGTACTCGGTGATGTAGCCGTCATTCATGATGACGCCGTTGCCGCGCACGACTCCGTCGGCGTACGGGTCGGCGCATATCGACAGCATTTCCGAGGAAATGACGGTATTCAACGCATCTTTCCAAATACTGGTACCGTTGATCATGGAGAAGTCCGACAGCTGCATAGTGATGGCGTACATGAACCACCACATTGCAGCGGGTGACACGATGATCGTGCCATCGAACTTACCGCCTGCGCCGCGCGTGTGAATCGACCGCTCGGATTCCTCGAGCGTCGCGCGCGTCAGGCCGACGTCCATGAACTTGCTGTCGAGATTCCGCGTCTTGAAGCCGTAGTGGTTGAACGACGACGACTGATCGCCGTCTTTCGACGAGAACATGTCACTGAAGTTGTAGTGCGCGTAGCTGTTCGAGAGCTGCACGCCGTTGGTGCTCACATACATGCAGTCGCCGCTCACATAGTGCGCGTTGACGGACTCGAGTATGACCTTGGGATAGCGTTCGTGGGTCTCTTCGACGAACTCGTTGATGCGGTCGTAGAACGCATCCATGTCGCGCACGGTGTTGGAGTCGTCGATGTGCTTGTTCTCAACGACGCTCGCGACACACTCGGCCTCGTCGTACACGCCGCCCTGTGCCGCCGCGATGCATGACTGTACGGCCTCATCGATGCTGTCGTTGTCGGACTGATTGAGGACGACGGTACCCTTCTTGCCGTCGACGATGGCCTTGAGCGATATGTTGGTCGCAAATACCGTGCGGAGTAGGCTGAACTTACCTGCTTCGACGTTGAGTTCGTCGGTCTTGCTCTTGGTGATATAGCACTGCGCGTGATGTGCGCCCGCCTTCTTGAACCTGTCGAGTGCGTACTCACAAATGTTCTGCATCCCTGTGCGATTCTCTGCCATGATTACCTACCTCCTATGTTGACCCTGCACTTGATCGCGGGGCCGCCCATACCGACGGGCATGGGCTGCTTCTTGCCGCACATGCCCGAGCAGTTCCACGACATCTCATCCGACAGCATGTCGACCGTCTTGAGTACCTCGAACGCCACGCCCGAGATCGTCGTGTCGCGGATCGCGCGGCCGAGTTTGCCGCCCTTGATCTCGTATCCCATCTCGATGCTGAACGTGAACTCGCCCGTCGTATCAGCCTGTCCATTGCCCGTCTTGACGAGGAAGTAGCCGTCGTCGATCGAGGCGATCATATCGTCTAACTTATCTTTGCCAGGCAGGATCGCCGTGTTGCGCATACGGATCAGCGGCTCGTCCGAGAATGCGTACGCGCGGGCGTTGCCCGTCGGTTCGACGCCGAAGTGTCGCGCGCTCTCTTTGTTGTGCATGTAGCTGCGCAAGACGCCGTTCTCGATGAGTACCGCGTCGCGTGCGGGTGTACCCTCATCGTCGACGAACACGGGTTGTGCGCAGAGCTGCCCGTTATACGTGTTGGCGAAGTCGACCATCGTGATGAGTTCACTCGCCACCTGTTTATTCATGTTGACACCTGCAACGGATCCGCCGAGCACGAAGTCAGCCTCGACCGTGTGACCGACGGCTTCATGTACGAGCATACCGCCGAGGTCGGAGTGCAGGATGCAGGTCTTGACGCCTGCGTCGGTGTATACGCCCTCGGCCTTACGACAGACCTGTTCGTAGACTTTATCGGCGACGGCGTACAGCGCCTTGGGATCCGTAAAGAGTTCGTCGAAGAGCCCGTAGCTCGCGGCCGGCTCGTAGAGTTCGATCGGCGTACCATCGGCGGCGAGCTTGGTCATCATGATATAGATGTGACCGCGCGGCGTCACGCTGTGTACGTCGCTGCCCTCGGATACGGTGAGCAGCTTCTCCATGATGAGCGTGCCGCACATGATCGCGCGGCTCTCGAGCGTGGGATACTTGCTTGTGATGTAGGCATCGAGTTCGCTTGCGAAGTCGATCAGATACTTCTGATCAGGCAGGCGATTCTCAATCTTGGGCGCGGTGAAGCCGACGTCGCACCCGCCGAGCGGTGCGCCTCCCTTTTTGGCTTTGCCGTCTAGGAACACGGCGTTCTCGGTCGCAGCCTTGATGACGTTGGCGATCGTGGCGTCGTCGTATTCGGGCGCGGATGCGAACCCGAAGATGCCGTTCTTGTACACGCGTGCCGATATGCCGCCGAGTTTGGCCGACGTATTGTTGACGAGGCTGCCCTTGAGCAAGGTCACGGCCTGTTGCGCATTGACCTGCGCGCGCAACTCGGTGTACTCGGAAAAACGCGCCTTCATGCCTGTGATGCGGTCTTGTAACATGGATACCTCCGCTGTAGCAGTTTTCGGTTGAGAGGCCAGAGGCCGGAGTTGAGATGCCGATGGGGCGTGCATCCTATGTTGTTGTGTCACTGTGTTTTTTGTGTGATATTATTTTGTATTATATTATATTGTAGCATATCACAGATTCGGAGCGATTGCAAGCAGGGTTTTCGTCGGTGCATGGGCAGAGTGGTGCATTCGCGAAACTTGACAAGCCTTGCGCGCATATAATAAAATACCACTTCTCTATCCCAATGATTTTCTCACTTCCGCCCTCGATCCCCTCTGCTGCCATGTTCTCTCTCTTTTTCTCTCAGCTCGTCAAACAGCTGATCCTACTCATCGCGTACATAAGCAACAACAAGACATTCCCCAAGCCGCTGTCCGCGGCCGAGGAGAAGGAGGCGCTCGAGCGCTACAAAAACGGCGATGAGTCTGCCAAGAATCTGCTCATCGAGCGCAATCTGCGCCTCGTCGCGCATGTAGCCAAGAAGTACCAGAACCTACGCATCGACCCTGACGACGTTGTGTCTATCGGTACCATCGGGCTCATCAAGGGCATCACGGGGTTCGACATGGATAAGGGCGTACGGCTCAGCACCTATGTTGCAAGATGTATAGATAATGCTATGTAATTCTTTATAACACACATCACCCCTCTCTTGTTCCTTCACGAAAAAATGGCTATTGTCCGTACCCTTGAGAAAAATATGCACCGTATCTCCCTTCACCATCACGCACTCTAACACGCGCCTGAGCAGTTGGAGCTTACCCTCGTAGTTCACCAACCCTATCAGCTGCGGGAAATCCATAATGGTCTGCTTGGCCTTTTCTATGTCGACTATCTGACTGTCCTGCGATTGCATATCCTCGTGTATTTTATTCAGCTTCTCCTGTCGTTCGTCGCGTTCCTTGTTTAACGCTTCTATGTCGGCGTATATGGCTGGCTTGATACTGTCGGGGGCTGAACGCAGATTTGCGATTTGGCTTTGTATGTCAAGCTCAATCTCATACAGACGCTTTTTGAGCACGTGCTGCTCGGTTTCTGTCTCCTTCGACTTTAACGTTAAGGCGCTTTTTGTATTGAGCAGCTCTCTATAGAACTCATTATCCTCGTTACTCATATTACATATCTGCTGAGTCACAAAGTTATCAAGTTCATAGCCCTTTACATTCGGAGAATTCTCACAGCCGCCTTTCTTGCGATACTTAACGTCGCAACGATAACTAAAGCGCAGTGAGCCATCGGGGTTATACCGACCCGTTTCCGCACGCACAAACATGCGGCTTCCGCACTCGGAACAACGCACAAGACCTGACAGCAATGCTTTGGATGCTTCCTTGGGTCTTGCCGAATTCTCCTGTGATATTTCAGCCAATATGTTCTGTACCCTAATCCAATCTGCGCCGCTGATAATACCCTTGTGCTTGCCGACGGCGATGATCCAATCCTTAATATCCCGACGCGTACTCTTTTGCGTATATTTGGGGTCTAACGTTCGCGAGTCCTTGTCCATCTCCTTCGTCTGTTCAGTTTTGTTGTATGCCATAATGCCGCGCACATGATCAAAGTCCTTATCGTCAGCCCAAACAGTAACATCAAATGAGGTGAAGTAGCTTCGCATATCTGCGTCGGCCACTGCATAAACAGGGTTTTGCAGTATATTCTTCACGGCTACCAAAGTAAAGTCCTTGCCTTTTTTGGTCTTGAAGCCTTCGCTATTGAGTGCGGTAGCCGTACCTGTAAGCGAGCTTGTTTGCAGAAAGATCTCAAAGAGTCTTCTAACGACTCTTTGCTCGTTGACCACAGGCTCTAAGTGATTGATGGTTGTTTTCTTGCCGCCAACAAACAGCTTTTCTTTCTTAGAGTAGTACCCGAGCGGACACTCTCCGCCAAGCCATCGGCCTTCTTTGGCAAGCTCATACATATTATCTGTGATACGCTCGGTGATGATATCGCGCTCAAACTCGGCAATGGCACTGAGTAGGGAGATCATAATCTTGCCCGTCCGCGAGCTTGTGTCCAATTCCCTGTCGCTCACGGACACAAATGCAATGCCCTTTTGCTCCATCTGCGAAACGAGATTCAGTAAATCTACAGTGCGGCGAGAGATACGATCTATCTTGTAACAGACTACGGCCTTAATCTTATTGGCTTCTATGTCTTTTAGCATCTTACGGTACTGCGGTCTGTCGGCGTAGAAGCCGCTTTTGCCTTCGTCTTCGTAGATGAGGATGTCGTCGACTGTTACGCCGAATTGGGCAGAGGCGAGAGAGATACACTTTTCTTTCTGTATCTCTATGCTTTTGCCTGTTTCCGTTACCTTTGACTTTCTGGCATAGATCGCAACTTTTCTGTCGTCTATTGTAGTTTTGAGTTTTGCTCTTGCCATTGTATCACCGTCGTTTCGATGTTATACTATTTTGAGTTATACTCGCTGTACTTCAAAAGTATGCGAACTCATTTTAATTTCTTTGATTACACGGCCATTTTATCGTACGTGATTTTGATGTGGAAGAAACTAAAATGCGTATATGGCTATGACGTAAAACATGTCGGAGTAAACTACGAGCTTACTTATCGCATTTATGAAGAAGGCGGACAATTTGTGGTTTATGTAACTTCGATAGCATGG
>CAYPOE010000027.1:0-13499 GCA_964412285.1 uncultured Eubacteriales bacterium
CTTAGAGCGCGGCGCGGCGGTCGATTCGATTGATCTCGAAAAGACCTACGACTTTACCGTCACAGCCAACGTCGGGCAGGAAGTATCAGGCGGTACGATCGTCGCAACGACCGACGAAGGCCACCTCAAGCACGGCGTCATGGTACCGCCCAATGTATCAGGCACCGTGGTTGAAGTCGCAAGCAGCGGTCGTTACAACGTGACGACGCCGCTCTGCGTCGTCGAGAGTGGCGGCGAACGCCATAACATCTGCGCGATGCAGCGTTGGCCGATCCGCGTCAAGCGTCCCTACGCCAATCGCGTCGAGACCCCAGTGCCGCTCGTCTCCGGACAGCGCATCATCGACTCGCTGTTCCCGCTCAAGAAGGGCGGTACGGCGGCGATCCCCGGCGGGTTCGGCACGGGTAAGACCGTCTTGCAGCACCAGTTCGCCAAGTGGGCGGACGCGGACATCATCATCTACATCGGCTGCGGCGAACGCGGCAACGAGATGACGCAGGTACTCGAGGAGTTCACCGAACTTGAGGATCCGCGTTACGGTCGCCCGCTCATGGAGCGCACGATCCTGATTGCGAATACCTCCAACATGCCGGTTGCCGCGCGTGAGGCCTCGATCTACACAGGCATCACGTTGGCCGAGTACTACCGCGACATGGGCTACCACGTTGCGATCATGGCAGACTCCACGTCGCGCTGGGCGGAGGCACTCCGCGAGATCAGCGGTCGACTCGAAGAGATGCCCGCCGAAGAAGGCTACCCCTCCTACTTACCATCGCGCCTCGCAGGCTTCTACGAGCGTTCGGGCTACGTCGACAACCTCAACGGTACGACAGGTTCGGTCACGATCATCGGCGCGGTATCGCCGACGGGCAACGACTTCTCGGAGCCTGTCACAATGAACACCAAGCGCTTCGTGCGCTGCTACTTCGCACTCGACAAGCCGCTCGCCTATGCGCGCCACTACCCCGCTGTCAACTGGAATATGAGTTACAGCGAATACGTCGACGCGCTCACGCCGTGGTACGAGGAGAACGTCGACCGCAGCTTCATGGCACACCGCACGCAGTGTCTCGCGATTTTGGCGCAGGAGAATCGTCTCATGGACATCGTCAAGCTCGTCGGTTCCGACCTGCTGCCCGACGGTGAGAAGCTGATCCTCGAGGTAGCGAAAGTCATCCGTGAAGGCTTCCTGCAACAGAACAGCTTCCACAACGTCGACAGCTACGTGCCGATGAAGAAGCAGTTCCTGATGCTCGACGCGATCCTGTACCTGAACAAACGCGCGACCGACATCATCGAGCGCAGCATCCCCATCAGCGAGCTTAAGCTCACGGGCATCTTCGAGCGCGTCATCTCAATGAAGTACACGATCGACAACGAGGACTTTGCGCCGTTCGTCGCACTCAAGGGCGACATCGACGACGCCGTCGACACACTTATTAAAGAGCACGCATGAGCAACGTGAGTGTAAGAAGAACCGCATAAAACGCGGAACGCTTCTACCGCGTTTTATGCGGGCGTGCGTTACGCGCAATCGTCGGTGCGATTACAATTTATCATAAATATTTATGGAATATATAGGATTAAACGAATTACGCGGGCCGTTGGCCGTACTCGGCAAGATCGAGGACGCATCGTACGAGGAGATCGTAGAAATCGCGGTCAAAGAGCCGACAGGTACGCGCATCCGCTTGGGGCGCATCATCGAGCTGGGCGAGGACTTCACGATCGTGCAGGTGTTCGAGTCGACCGACGGCATGAGTCTGCGCAACACGGTCACGCGCCTCACGGGGCGACCCATGATGCTGCCTGTGTCGGAGGAGCTGCTCGGACGTACGTTCGACGGCGTAGGCCGCCCCATCGACGGCCTCGGCGCGATCTACGCGGCGCAGCGCGTCGACGTCAACGGCAACGCGCTCAACCCCATCGCACGCGAGTACCCGCGCCGCTACATCGAGACGGGCATGTCGGCGATCGACGGCATGGTCACGCTGATCCGCGGCCAGAAGCTGCCCATCTTCAGCGGCAGCGGTCTGCCGCACGACATCATGGCCGCGCAAATCGTCGGCGGCGCGCGGATCGCCGATACGGCGGCCGACGACGAGAGTGCCAAGTTCGCGATCTGCTTCGCGGCGATGGGCGTTACGGCCGACGTCGCCGACTTCTTCCGCTCGCACTTTTTGGAGAGCGGCGCGATCTCGCACGTCTGCATGTTCATGAACCTCGCGGGCGACCCCATCGTCGAGCGCATCATCGCGCCGCGCTGCGCACTCGCCGCCGCCGAATATTTAGCGTTTGAGCGCGGTATGCAGGTGCTGGTCATCATGACCGATATGACGAACTACTGTGAGGCGTTGCGCGAACTGTCGGCTTCGCTCGACGAGATCCCGAGCCGCAAGGGCTACCCGGGTTACCTCTACTCCGACCTCGCGTCGCTCTACGAGCGCGCAGGCATCGTAAAAGGCACGGGCGGCAGTATTACGCAGTTGCCGATCCTCTCCATGCCCAACGACGACATCACGCACCCAATCCCCGACCTCACAGCCTACATCACAGAGGGGCAGATCGTACTCAACCGCGGTTTGCATCAGCAGGGCGTGTACCCGCCGATCGGCGTGTTGGAGTCGCTGTCGCGTCTGATGAAGGATTCGATCGGCGAAGGCTATACGCACAAGGATCACCCTGACATCGCGAACCAACTCTTCGCGTCGTACTCGACCGTGCAGGACGTGCGCGCACTCGCGGGCGTCATCGGCGAGGACGACCTCACCGATACCGACAAGGCGTACATGAAGTTCGGCAAGGCGTTTGAAGAGGAGTTCGTCGGGCAAGGCAAGAGCGATTACCGCAACGTCGAGGCGACGCTCAACGTCGCGCGACGACTGCTGCGCATCTTGCCTGTGACTGAGCTCACACGCATGAAGCCCGAGACGGTCAAGAACCTGTAAAGCTCACGGCCTATCGTTTGTTGCGCGTACCGTAGACTTGATTTTCACGCGCCGATAAAAAGTGAACCAGAAGCATGTTCACTTTTTTCGTCGCTTCTAACTTTCCCATCGCCATATGACGACTTTAGCTCCCACCAAAGGCAACTTAATCAAGGCCAAAGAGACGCTCGCGCTGTCGCAGTCGGGCTTTGAACTGCTCGATAAGAAGCAGAACATCCTCGTGCGCGAGATGATGCTGCTGATCGACAAGGCGCGCGAGGTGCAGTCGCAGATCGACGCGACGTTCTCCCGCGCGTATCGCGCGCTCCAGACGTCCAACATCATGCTCGGCATCGACAGCGCCGAGAACATCGGCAAGGCCGTCGTACACGACGACAGCATCAGCATCCGCTTCCGCTCCGTCATGGGCGTGGAGTTGCCGACGATCACGCACCAGACCAAGGCCGACCACTCGACCGACCAGTTCGCGTTCGGCATCTACGGCACGACCTCGGCGCTCGACATCGCGTATAAATCGTTCGAGTCTGTGAAAGAACTGTCGATCGAGCTCGCCGAGATCGAGAACAGCGTCTACCGATTGGCCGTCAACATCAACAAGACCAAACGCCGCGCCAACGCGCTGCACAACGTATCCATCCCGTTCTACTCCGAGATGGTGCGGCACATCCAGAACGTGCTTGAAGAGAAAGAGCGCGAGGAGTTCTCGCGTCTCAAGGTCATCAAGAGCCGACAGGTCAGGAAATCCAACGACAAGGCATAGACGGCGACAGGCCGCGTGGAAATGCATCACGCGCAAAGGCGATGGGTTTGCAATTTGCAGCCATCGCCTTGCCTGTACAGGTCTATGCCTTTACACACAGGTATCCTATGGAGTTCATCCCCATCACAGCCGCCGAGCGCGACGCCATCAACGCGCTACAGGGCGGCTATCGCATCACGAATAACGAATGCACGTTCCTCGCTATGTACATCTGGCGCGAGGTCTATCACTACGAGTACGCGGCCTACAATGGGTGCTTACTCGTGCGCTCCAAGTATAAGGATTCACCGTACGCCTACCGTTACCCGATTGGGGACGGCGACCGCGCCGCCGCACTCGACGCACTCCGCGCACATTGGGCGACGTCGCGCGAGACGCCGCGACTGCTCGGTGTGACCGACGAGATGTTGGCCGAATTGCGTACGCTGTGTCCAAATGTACAGGCCACGCCGCTGCGTGACTACTTCGACTACGTGTACGACGTGGCGGAGTTGTCGGAGTTGGCAGGCAAGAAGTATCACGCCAAGCGCAACCACATCGCGGCACTCGAACGCGGGGGCTACGAGTACTCCCAAATTGCGCCATCCGACGTCGACGACTGCATCGCGGCGTACGAGACATGGTTGCGTGCGCATAAATTAGGCGATACGCATGAGTTGCAGAGCGAGTACCGCGCCATCGTAGACATGTTGCACAACCTCGATGCATGGCACATCATGAGTGGAATGCTGCGGCAGAATGGCCGTGTCATTGCGTTCACGATGGGCGAACATCTGAACGACGACACCGTCGTATTGCACGTCGAGAAGGCCGACGCGTCGGTCAAGGGCGCGTATCCGTGCATCAACCGCGACTTCTTGCGCAACGCTTGCAGCGCGTATACGTATGTCAATCGCGAGGACGATAGCGGCGTTGAGGGATTGCGCAAGGCCAAGCTGTCGTACAACGTACACCACTTCGTCGAGAAATATAAGGTCGACTTTGAGTAAGATACCCGAGATAAAATCATGAAGCACAGAGGTCAGGTGGATCTAAGACCGGTCAAGATCATCTTCACGGTGGCGTTGGTCGCCGCGTTGATCATCGCCATCATCGGCGCGGTAAGCGTAGGCATGAACTTGTCGCGCGACTACATGGGTAACGGCGCGCCGTCGACGGCCATCGCCTTCAAGATCGACGAGGGGGAGGACATCGACGAGATTGCCGAACGGCTACATACCGAGGGCATCATCACGTATCCCGCGTTCTTTGCGCTCAACTACAAGTGGAGCGGCGAACCCCCGTACTCGATGGGCGAGCATACGTTGCGCGCGTCGATGAGCTACGGCGAGATCTTGTCGACCATTGGCGAGGTCACATACCGCACCGATACGGTCAAGATCCTCATACCCGAGGGCTATACGCTCGAACGCATCGCTGCGGCGGTCGAGGAGGCGTTGGGGATCCATTCGAGCGTGCTGCTCGACGTGGCCGATACGGATGAATTCGAGCAGACGTTCATCGCCGACATCCCCGACCGCGCGCACAAGTTAGAGGGCTACCTCTTTCCGGCGACGTACGAGTACTTCACTGACGCGTCGCCGTACACCGTGCTCAACGCGATGCTCAACAAATTCGCCGACGAATACGATTACGCCGTGCAGCAGCGTGCGAAAGACCTCGGCATGAGCATGGATGAGGTCATCATCCTTGCGTCGATCATCGAGCGCGAGGCGCGCGGCGATACCGACCGCGAACTGGTCAGCGGCGTGTTCCACAACCGCCTACGACGCGGCATGAAACTCGAGTCGTGCGCGACGGTACAGTTCGCGCTCGGCAGCAACAAGGCTGTACTCTCCTACGACGACATCGCCGTGGATTCGCCGTACAACACGTATCGCGTCGACGGATTGCCCACAGGCCCCATCTGTAACCCGGGCAAGGCTTCGATCCTCGCCGCGCTCTATCCCGAACAGACCGAGTATCTATACTTCTCACTCAATGCCGACGGCATACACGTGTTCAACACGACGTTTGAGGATCATCTGAAAGTCCAGACCGAACTCACCGACGACGCGCTTGGACAGCTCAAAGGCCGTCCAAGCACCGATTCATCGTCTGATTCGCCCGATGCCGATGCAACTGAAACCGATGCAACAGACTCCGCAGAATAACAAAACTCCCGCGCGACTCTTGCGAGTGCGCGGGAGTTTTTTTGTTGCGGCCATTATTGGATCAGGCCATTGACGATCTCTATGGCTTTCAGCAGTTGCGGATCGTTCTCCTGCGTGAGCGTCGCGTAGTCCTCGTCGGGTATGATGACCTCAACGTCGGGTACGATGCCGACGTGATTGATGTCCGAACCGCCCGGCGTGAAGTATCGTTGCACCGTGTACTTGAGTGCGCTGCCGTCCGAGAACGGGATCGTCGTCTGGATGAGTCCCTTGCCGAAGCTCGTCTCGCCAATCACGACGGCCACGTCGTTGTCGCGGAGCGCCCCGGCCAATATCTCCGATGCGCTCGCGGTACCGCGGTCGATGAGTACCGTCATGGGTAATTGCGTCGCACCCTTGGTCGCATTGGCATACTCGCGTCGCCCCTGCCGATCCTCGGTGTAGACAATCACGTCGCCGTCGAGCAACGCGTCCGCAACCTCGCAGCACGCGTCGACGAGTCCGCCGCCGTTGCTGCGCAGGTCGAGGATGAGTCCCTGCGCACCGTTCTGGGTCACATCTTTGAGCGCGCTTCGGAAGTCGCGCCCCGTCTGCTCATCGAACGCCGAGATGCGGATGTAACCAATCGCGCCCATCATCTCGTGCGACACCGACTGCATGTAGATCACGTCGCGGATGATCGTCATCTCCTGCTCGGTACCATCGGAGTGCCGCACCCGCAGCGTCACGGGCGTACCCTTCTCGCCGCGTATACTCGCCATGATGGCCTCGAAGTCTTTGTAATACGCGGGTACGCCGTCAACCTCGAGGATCTCGTCGAGCGGCTTGATGCCAGCTTTTTCAGCCGGAGACCCGTCGAACGGCGCGACGACGACGATGTACTCGCTGTCGTCGGTACCGGCCGCCGTCACGCCGATGCCCGTGTACTTGCCCGACAGACCCTCGTTGAAGTCTGCCCACTCGTCGCTCGTAAGGTAGGCGGTGTACGGGTCGCCGAGCGAGTCGGCGGCAGCCGCGATGGCCGCGTCGGTCATATCGGCGAAGTCGAAGTCCTGGTAGAATTGTTCGCGCAATACTTCGAGCGAATAGTCGAGCTTATTATAACCCGAGAGCAGTCGCGGCGACAGCAGTCCGGGTATGCCGACGAGCGCGACATACATGCCGCCCACGCTGACCGTGGCGGTGATGAGGGCGGTGATGAGGATGATCGCGGTGAGTTTGAACTTAGACATAGGCAAGACGCGCGGTGTGCGCGACAGATTAAGCGTTGTAAACGGACAAGAATGCGTCGGCGATCAGGTAACAGCCCGCCGCGTCGGGATGCACGCGGTCGGCCGCGATGGCGGTCGGCGGTACGCCCACGGCAATCGCGCCGTCGACGACGGTCTGTAGGTTGATGCAGGGCAAACCATACTCTTTCGCGATTGCGACGACTGCATCGGCAAACGCGCATACGTCAATGCGCATGGGATCGGATGCATCGGTTTCAGCGAAGTACGGCGTGAGTAAGTAGATGGAGTGGGTCGCGGCCTTGGCGCGGTCGAGCAGTTTCTTATATGTGGCGACGTATTCGTCGAGCGGTACGGCGGCAGACGGGTCGTCGGGCGTATCGTACTTGCGCCACACGTCGTTGACGCCGATCTTGATGACGAGCGCGTCGGGTTTGAGGTCGACGCAATCGGCGTCCCAACGCTTGTCGAGGTGTCGCACGGTGTCTCCGCTGATGCCCGTGTTGAGCACGCGTGTGTCATCGCCCTTGAGCGCCAACATAGCTTGGATCAAGGATACATAGCCTGATCCCAATCCCGCACCCTCGCCGATCGGGCGTTCGCGTCCCGCGTCGGTGATGGAGTCGCCGATGAATAACAGAGTCTTCTTCATGATGCCTCAATGCCTCCCGTGTATTACTGATGTCGATTCGCGAGTTCCTGATACAAGTCCTCGGGCTTCACGCCGATCTTGTGCAGCAGCACCCAGAGGTGATAGATGAGGTCGGAGGCTTCGTAGCGCACCTCGTCGGCCGACGCATTCTTGGCCGCGATGATGACCTCGGCGCACTCTTCGCCGACCTTCTTGAGGATCTTGTCGACGCCTTTATCCCAGAGGTAATTCGTGTACGAGCCTTCGACGGGGTTCTCGATGCGGTGGCCGATGGTCTCGTAGAGCGTGCGCAACATCTGCGGAGAGCTGTCGCTGTGGCGCGGCGTATCGTCGATACCGCGGAAGAAGCACGAGTATTCGCCCGTGTGGCACGCGACGCCCGACTGTTCGACGAGGATCAGCAGCGTATCCGTGTCGCAGTCGACGCGGATGTCGCGCACGCGCTGCACGTTGCCGCTCTCCTCGCCCTTTTGCCAGAGCCGCTGCCGCGACCGCGAGTAGAACCACGTCACACCCTCGGTGATCGTGCGCTTCAGCGACTCCTCGTTCATGTACGCGAGCATGAGCACCGCGCCCGTCTTATAATCCTGTACAATCGCGGGCGCCAGCCCGTTTGCATCAAACTTGATGTCCATACGTCGTTATCCTTTACTGATCATATACTCGTTACATGCCGCACTGCCGCGTCCAGATCCACGCCGCCGTTGTAGAGCGCCTTGCCGATGATCGTGCCATATACGCCGCTGTCGCAGAGGTTCTCGACGTCGGTCATATCGCGCACGCCCCCGCCGACGATCAGCTTGATACCGTCGGACAGATCCATCATCTCGCGCACGTGATCCATGTTCATGCCCGACATCGTACCATCGCGGCTGATGTCGGTGTAGACGAGTGTACCCACGCCGACACGCCGCAGCTGCGCACACATCTCGGCCGCCGTCACGTTGCTGCGCTCGAGCCAGCCGTGCGTCGCGACGTACCCGTCGGCGACGTCGATCCCGACGGCAATCGCGCTGCCGAACCGCGTGACCAACTCTTGCAGCGTATCGCCGAGTGCAGACGTGCCAATGATCACGCGCCGCACGCCGATCCCGATCTTTTCGGCGACGTCGATGGGCGTGCGGTTGCCGCCGCCTGTCTGCACGTTGACGCCGAGCGCGCAGATGCGCTCGATCACGGCTGTGTTGACGGGTTTGCCTGCCTTTGCGCCATCGAGGTCGACGACGTGTAGCCACAGGTCGCCACCGTCGAGGTAGCGGCGTTGCACCTCGATCCACCGTTTGGCGGCCTCGACGGGGTCGTCGTGGTACGGCGTGACGTCGTCGTACCGCCCGTTGGTCAGGCGCACGCAACGCCCGCCCAGAATGTCTATTGCAGGAAATATTCTCATGTCGTTCGATCTAAATATTGTGTTGTTCGATCAGATATTGTGTTGTTTCAATCGGATCTTTACAGTTGCTTTTGGAGTCGCCCGACGACGTCCATGATGCCGTGGTACTTGACCTTCATGCTCGCGCGGTTGACGACGAGTCGGGCCGATAGGTCACAGATCGTGCTGATCACGCAGAGTCCGTTCTCGCGCAGCGTCGCGCCCGACTCCACGATGTCGACGATGCAGTCGGACAGCCCCGTCAGCGGCGCGAGTTCGACGCTGCCGTGCAACTTGATGATCTCGGCGCGGCGGCCGAGTACGTTGTCGAAGTAGTCGGCGGCAATCGCAGGGTACTTCGACGCGACGCGAATGATGCCGCCCGGCAGCGGGCGACCCTCCACGCCGCACAGGCACATCCGGCACGCGCCGAACCCCAAGTCGAGTACCTCGTACACGTCGGGCGCGTACTCGAGCAGCGTATCCTTGCCCATGATGCCCATGTCGGATACGCCGTACTCGACGTATACCGCGACGTCCTCGGCCTTGGTGAAGATGAAGGATACGTCATGCTGCTCGTCGGTATACGTGAGTCTGCGCGCCTGCTGTTCACAGCTGACGCCGATGGTATGAAATAGGGTCGCGGCCTTGTCCGCCAAACGACCCTTTGCTAAACTGATAGTAATCATCTGTCTATATCAAATCCCTGTCGTCCGCGACGACGCACGCTCATCGATACGGATAGTTGTAGTATACGTCCTTGTCGGCGAAGTAGAGTGCGTTGTTGATCGCGCGTACGGCCGCGTCGTAGCTCGTGTAGTACTTGACCGTGCCATTGTAGTAGGTCTCGGCCTGACTCACCGTCGTATACAGGTAATTGTAGCCCGGGTCGGTCGTCGACATGCCGTTGACCACGTCGCGCGCGTGGAGGATCGCGCCGTACAGCACGTTTCGATCCGCGCCGCCCCCTACGTTGTTGCCGTCGCTGATGTATACGGTCGCAGTGTAGGTCGCGTTGTGTGCGCTGTCGAGCTTATCTTCGATCGTCACCGTCACCGTACCGTAATGTGTATATGTCGTACCCAGATACGTCGTGTTGTCGGCCAACGGATACCAGTTGGCTTCAAAACTGTTGCTCGTACCCGATGCGACGGACAGGCCGTTGACCGCGAGATTGACCGACGACGGGTTGGTCGCCGTCGCGATGACCGCGAGCGGCTGTGCGTTGTAGCCGGGCAGGTATACCTTATACTTGTTGCCCGATGAGCCGTCGCCGATGGCCTCGGCACCGTTGATCTGGAGCGAACGCAGCGTCGTATCGTGAGGCGGCTGCTGTCGCGTGATGATCAGCGTATATCGCTTCGACTGATTCGCGTCGTCGACTGCCGTGACGCCGATCTCGACGAACGCGCGCCCGTTGCCGTCCCACGACAGGTTGCGCAGCGTCGTGGTGTTGTCGTGCGACGCGACGCCATTGAACGTCACGATGACGTCGCGCCCGGCGGTCGGCGTGACGTCGATCTGCAGCGCGCCATCGGATGGAGACGCAGCCTCGGACAGCGTGATCGACGCGCCGCCCTGCGTGAGCGACGCGGCCTCGCCATTGACCGTGACGCCCGTGATGCCGAGCGTGACCGACGTCCCCGTGAGCACCGTACCATCGCCGATGATCTCACGCGCGCCGATGCGTCCGACCGCGCCGCTCGTGATGAGGATGGCCTGCGGCTCGTTGCCCGTCAGCGTGATGTTGCCGCGCGACTCGAGGCTCTCGATGACGCCCGAGTTGGTGACGACGGTACCGCCCGCACTGTTGGACAGCTTGCCGAGCGTACCCGTGACGTTGACGCGTGCCTTGGTTGCGGATTTGCCGATCACGAGCGCGGACAGGTTGCCTGCGACGTTGAGCGTGAAGTTGGAGCTGCCCAAGTCGAGCGTACCCGCGCGACCTGTGATGGCGAGCGACGCGCCGTCGGCGTAGACGTAGAGGTTGCGCACGGCCTTCTGCGCGTTGAGCGTACACTGTTTGCTCGACAGCGACAGTGCGGGTATATCGGTGCGCGCGTCGGCGATGACGGCGATGCCCTCGTCGTTGACCTTGTTGACGATGACCTCGTTGCCGACGTTGACGTTGCGCAACGTGACGGTGTTGCCGCCGCGTAGGATGATGTTGCCGCCGACCACCGTATCCTCGATGGTCACTTGACCCGCCGCGCATCCGTCGGCGATGATGAGGTCTCCCGCGATGTTCGCGCCGCGCAACGTCGTATCAGACGTGGCGATGACGACGTTCTTGCCGTCCATGTCCTCGACGAGCGCTTGGTTGCGATAGTACGCCGAAGCGAGGTTATCGATGATCTGCACGGCCTCGGCACGCGTGATCTTGCCGTGCGGCGTGAAGTTACCGTCGGTATCGCCCACCATGTACTTGCCCGACACGCAGGCCGATACCGCGTCGCGCGCCCATTCCGATATTTCGGCGTTGTCGGGGATGCGGCTCAGATTGCCTTTGTCCACGGCGAGCAGCGACAGGATGCGCGAGATGATGACGGCGACCTGTTCGCGCTCGATGGGATAGAGCGGCATCATCGAGCCGCTGCCGTCGCCTTGGATCGCACCCATCGCGACGGCGCGCCGAACCGTCGCGTAGTACGCGGCGTCGGCGGGTACGTCGGTCGCGTACCCGATGTCGGCCTCGGCCGTGACGTAGAACAGTCGCGTGATATAGGAGAAGAACTCGACGCGGCTGATCTCGAGATCAGGGTCGAAGCGGTCGCCGCTGATCGTGACGATGCCTGCGTCGATCCATTTACTGATCGTCTTGTACGCCCAATGTCCGCCAAGGTCGCTGTAGTTATCGACCGAATACGCCGAAGCCTTCGACGCAATCGATAGGCACAGTAGCAGCACGATGATCATAGGAACACATGTGACGCATTTGCCTTTCATGGAATCACTCCCTCACGCAATAGTCTAACATAAATACGGGTATCCGTCAACCTCCGCAGACGGCGGCGTCGGACGTACCCATCTGGCTGATCACCATGTCGTAGTATCGGCCGCGCTGCGCCATGAGTTCGGCGTGGTTGCCGCGCTCGAGGATACGCCCGTCGCCGATGACCATGATGCAGTCGGCGTCGCGGATCGTCGACAGGCGATGCGCGATCAGGAAGTTCGTATGGTTCTTCATCAGATGCAGCAACGCCTTCTGAATATCTTTTTCCGTCTTGGTATCGACCGAACTCGTCGCCTCGTCGAGGATCAGGATGGGGCAATCGCAGAGTACGGCGCGCGCGATGGCGAGTAGCTGTCGCTGCCCTTCGCTCAAATTATCCGTACTGCCTGATACCATCGTAGTATACCCATTGGGTAATTTTTCTATGAATTCATGCGCGTGCGCGAGCTTCGCGGCCTCGATGACCTGCGCATCGGTCGCTTCGGGGCGTGAGTAGCGGATGTTATCCATGATCGTACCCGTGAACAGGCAGGTGTCCTGCAGCACGACCGAGAAGCAGCGGCGCAGCGCATTGCGCTGGATATTACGGATGTCGACGCCGTCGATCGTGATGCTGCCGCTGTCCGCGTCGTAGAACCGCGTGAGCAGGTTGACCACCGTTGTCTTACCCGCACCCGTCTCACCGACGAGCGCGATGATCTGCCCGGCCTTCACGTCGAAGCTGATGTGTTCGAGCACAGGACGGTCGGGGTTGTACGAGAACGATACGTCGCGAAAAGCTACATCGCCGACGACATTCTGCATGTCGGATGCATCCGGCGCATCGGGTACCTCGGTCGGCTGATCGAGGATCTCGAACACGCGTTCGGCTCCCGCGAGCGCGGACTGGATCGTGTTGAACATGCCCGCGACGGCGTTGAGCGGTTGGCCAAACTGCTTGGAGTAGCTCAAGAACGACACGACGGTGCCGATCGGCAACGCAAAGTTGATCGAGAGTACGCCGCCCGTGATCGCAACGAGCGTAAAGACGAAGTTGTTGATCACGTTCATGAGCGGCATCATGAAGCCCGCCCAGATCTGCGCCATGCGGCTGTTGTGGTTGAGCTGCTCGTTCACGCCGTCGAACCGCGACAGGCAGTCGCCCTCGCGTCCGAACGCCTTGACCATACGCATCCCCAAGATGCTCTCCTCGATGATGCCGTTGAGCTGTCCCAGACTGCGCTGCTGTGCCAAAAAGAACGCGCGGCTGCGCTTGGTGATCGTGCGCGTGAGCAATGCCATCAGCGGCACGCAGAGCAGCACAGTCAGCGTGAGCGGGACGTTGAGCGTCAGCATGACGGTCAACGAGCCGGTGATCGTGAGCGCGCTCGAGACGAGCTGGGTCGTCGGCTGCGCGATCGGCGAACTGATGGTGTCGACGGCGGAGGTCAGGCGA
>CAYPOE010000028.1:0-13213 GCA_964412285.1 uncultured Eubacteriales bacterium
CCCCTCACGATTATAGTATAGGAAAAACAAAAAGCAGTTTCTACTGGTTTTCGATAGGTGGTTGTTTTTCGTGTATAAACGGTAGATTATATAAATCTGTAGTGAAAGTATACCAGAGATCGACCGTTGCATCAAGCGCTTTCTCGTTATTACTCGTATACTTGTAAGATGAATATATTGATACTGTACAAACACAATCCAAAGGTGTATACTGACCTTGTACCGTATTGCTATACTGCTGTCAATCCATTCATAATATATCTTATATCCGTCAAAGGAGACACACATGGACTTCTACAAAGACCAGACCCGCACGTTCGAGGAGCGCGCTTGCGACTTGGTGTCCAAGATGACGCTTGAGGAAAAGATCACGCAGGTAGGCAACAAGGCTTCGGCGATCCCACGCCTCGGCGTACCCGCGTACGACTACTGGAGTGAGGCATCCCACGGCTACTTCGGCCCATTTACGCAGCACATGATGGACGTCACGAGCTACCCGGTCTGCCTTGCGATGAGCCAGAGTTGGGATAGGGATAAGATCAAGCGCGTCACGACCGCGATCTCCGATGAGATCCGCGCCCACCACAACGCCAAGGGCATCGAACTACATATGTGGTGCCCGACCGTCAACCTCGGGCGCGACCCGCGCAACGGGCGCAGCGACGAGAACTTCGGCGAGGATCCCGTGCTTGCAGGCCGGATGGCGGCGAGCTATATCCAAGGGATGCAGGGCGACGATCCCAAGTACATCAAAGCCATCTCTACACCCAAACACTACGCACTCAACAGCAGCGAGAACAATCGCCATACGGGTTCGGCCAACGTCGACGAGGCTACATTGCGCGAATACTACGCCAAGGTGTTTGAGTATACGATCCGCGAGGGCAAGGCGCAATCCATCATGACCTCGTACAATCGCATCAATGGCGTACCTGCGTCGGTCAACGACATGTTGCTCACGACGCTGCTGCGCGAGGAGTGGGGGTTCGACGGCGTCGTCGTATCGGATTGCGGCGCGGTCGCCGACTGCCACGTCAACCCCATGTTCACACGCATGTCGACGCTCGGCCACTACTACTGCAAGAGCCTCGAGGAAGCCTCCGCGCTGTCGCTGATCTGCGGCACCGACCTGACCTGTGGCATGGAGCATAAGAAGGCGCTGCTCAAGGCGGTCGAGCAGGGACTCATCACCGAGGACGTCATCGACCGCGCCGCTGTACGCGCACTGACGACCCGCTTCCGTCTGGGATTGTTCGACGATGCGTCTGCCGTATCGTATAACGCGATCGGCGCGGAGAGCATCTGCAGCCAGACGTTTGCGGAGCTGGCCGTCGACATGGCCAATGACAGCATCGTGCTGCTCAAGAACGACGACAAGCTGCTGCCGCTCGACAAATCCGCGCTCAAGAACATCCTCGTCGTCGGCCCCAACGCGATCTATCGCCAACTCGGTGGCTACAGCGCGGGACAGTCGCCCAACGTCGATACCCTCGTCAACATCATGCCGCTCGACGGTATCAAGAACGCCGTCGCGGACAGCGGCATCGAGGTCGCGTACGAGAAGGGCTGGTGTACAGGCATCGAGTTCGGCAGGGGCGGCATGATGGATGCGCTACCCGGCTTTGATCCCGAGGATATGATGCTCGATATCTTCCCCGAGGGCATGGATTTTGCAGATGTACAGCGGATGTTCGTCGAAATGCAGAAGATCCCCAAGCGTCACATACCCGAGGACGCTGACCATCAGCGACACGACGACGTACTCATGAAGCGCGCAGTCGAAGCGGCCAAGCGTGCCGACGCGGTCATTGTTGTCGCGGGTACCGATGCATCGACGGGCAGTGAGGAGCGCGACCGCGAGACGCTCGATCTGCCGTACGGGCAGGACGAGAAGATCCAGGCGCTGCTCGAGGCCAATCCCAACACCGTTGTTGTCGTCATCGCGATGGGTACTGTGACGGGTACGTTCTTGGATCAGGCGCACACGCTCGTCAACGCGCACTTCGCGGGACAGGCACAGGGTACGGCGATCGCCAACGTGCTGTTCGGTGCGGTCAACCCCAACGCCAAGCTCACGGCTACGTGGTACAAACATCTTGCGGATCTGCCCCACATCAACGACTACGGCATCAAAAAGCAGGATACGTACGAGAAGAAGGCGCGCACGTACATGTATTTCGACGGAGAAGTGCGCTTCCCATTCGGGTACGGCTTGAGTTACACGACGTATACGTATGGCAATCTACGCGTCGATCAGGCGGCGTACGACGCGAACGAGACGGTCAATCTCAGCGTCGACGTGACCAACACGGGCGACAGGGATGGCGCAGAAATCGTGCAGCTCTACGTCTCCAAAGTGTTGCCGCCCAAGGTGCGCGACAACAAGCCGCTGCGACAGCTCAAGGCATGGGACAAAGTCTGGCTCGCGGCGGGCGAAACCAAGACCGTCACGCTGTCGCTGCCACTGCGCGAGGTCACGTTCTGGAGCAACCTCAAACGCAAGATGATCGTTGAACCCGGCACGTATACGCTCGAAGTCGGGGGGAGTTCGGCGAATCTGCCATGCGGCGCGCGCATCGACGTATCGGGCGCGTGGGATGCCGCACTGTGCAGCGTCTACGCCGTCGCAGACAAATACGTCTATGCCGTCGGACAGCGGGGCAAGGTTAGCGTATCGGCGACACTCGAGGATACCACGCACTTGTGCATGAACGCGTACAAACCGACGTTCGCGAGTTCGGACGAGGCTGTCGCCGTCGTAGATGCGGACGGCACGGTGACGGCCGTGGCGGGCGGCGTCGCCACGATTACGGCGTCCGTGACATATGGCGATCAGATGCGCGCGGCCCGTATACCGGTTGCTGTAAAGTGATGGATGCCCCCATCTTCCATCAAGTCTGTCGCCGCGGTGACGGTGAGCCTGTGCTTGCCGTCACCGCAGACGGCGTTTTGTATCGTTCGAGGGACGGTGTGTGGCAGAGATACGACTTCAATGCGGCGTACGCCGGATACCATCCCGCGTGTGTCTTCACGGCGGTCGCGTATGCCGACAGCGTACTGTGCATCGCGGGGGTGGATGGCGAGGGGTCGCCTCGCGTATTCTGCTCGCTGCTCGGGGATGTTTGGGAGGAACGCAATTTGACCATGCTGCACCCAGGTGGTGCGGTGCGTCCAACAGGTAGACCGTTGCGCATCCTGTACGACGATGTGCAGGCGCAGGTGTTCGTGATCTGTGACAATGGGCAGTTGGTCACATTGCCCGACTGCCCCAAATGCGTGAAGATCACGCAAGCCTGCCGGGAGGTCGTGGCCGACGGCAGACTCGACGGGCGCGACATCGTCCTCGCGCTCGCCGACGGTGGTTCTGTGCGCGTGTCCGTCGATGTCGCGGCACAGCCGCGCGTTTCGGCGGAATTCGCGCGGCAACAGATCCGCGAGGATGGCGCATGGTTGGTCGACGTGCGTTCGCACGCCGCGCACGGGCGCGACGGCCTGCGCGACAGCCTCTGCGTGCCGTTGGATGAGTTGGGAGATTGGCTGTGTACCCAGGATCGTGCGCACACGGTGATCTTCTACTGCCAGGGGGGCGTCCAAGCCGATGCGGCAGCGGCGTTCGCCAAACGGCGCGGCTTTGGTCGCGCATATTCGCTCGATGGCATAGATGTCTTATTTTGGTGACATTTCTCACAAAATCATATCATACCGATTGTAACTATTGACACGATACTAAAGTTGTGTTATCATGGTTTTGTGCAGTGAGCATATAAATGTTTTATTGTTTATGTGATGATCTATATACACGTCAAAGGGGGTCGGCTGCATAACACAATAGTTGTGTATTCTGTCAAAGCCAAGCACGGATTCACGCCATCAATATATGGTGAATATGCTCAAAAGGAGAAGTGTATGAAGCGTATAATCGTAAGCATTTTGGTTCTTGTTATGATGTTGTCGCTGTTCGCAGGATGCGGCGGCGGTACATCCACGGATACAACCAAGGACGCTGCGGCACAAACGGATACCTCCAAAGATGCGGATGCCACTGCAGAGGCGGACGCCAAGAAAGAACCCGCCAAAGAAGAAGACTCCGCACGTGACAGCTCTGGTATCGACCAGTCCAAGGCCGGCGTCGACGTAGAGGTCAAGACTACGGAAAATACCACCGCCGTTGGCGAATATAAGCAATCCCCGTTCCTTGACGGCAAGAATCTGGCTCCGGTTGAGGAGCGTCTGCCGAAGAACCCCAAGGTCGTCAACGAGATCCCCGAGAGCCAGATGCAGTATCAGGTCGGCAAATACGGCGGTACACTCCGCACGATCCGCATGGATCCCGTCTGGGACGCCGTTATGTGGACGGCTTTAGAAGAGCCGCTCATCAACTCCCCGGGTCGTTTGGCCGAGCAGCTCACGCCCAACGTGCTCGAGAGCTTTGAAGTCAGCGACGATCAGACGACGTTTACATTCAAACTCCGCGAAGGCCACAAGTGGTCGAATGGCGACCCTGTTACGACAGAGGACGTGCGTTTCGCGTATGAAGATTATAACTTGAACGAGGAACGTTTCCCTGTTACGCCGCAGTGGATTCGTACGGGCAACAGGCCTGATGGCAATGTAGCCAAGCTCGAGATCATCGACGAGCTGACCTGGAAGCTCATCTTCGACGGCCCGTACGGCGGTCTGCCCATCCGTTTGGCGTACAGCAACTACAGCTCGATGATCCAGCCGTCGAACGAGATGAAGAAGTATCATCCCAAGTATGCCAGCCCCGAAGACCTCGCGGCACTCTGCGAGAAGTTCGGCTATGAGCCTGAAGAGTGGTATAACCTCTACGAGTTCGCCGAGATCTCGTCTTGGAACAGCGGTCGCGAGACGCAGCTGACCACGCCGCACCTCGGCCCGTACATCTATATCAAAGACGGCGAACCGCGTATGTACGAGCGCAACCCGTACTACTTCAAGATCGATTCCGAAGGCAATCAGCTGCCGTACATCGATCAGGTCGCTTCGGTCTATGTAACGGATAACGAAGCTGCGGGCATCCGCATCCTCGGCGGCGAGATCGACTTCGCTTACGAATGGGTACCGCTCGATAAAGTCGCACTGTACAAAGAGAACGAAGAGAAGGGCGGCTATCGTCTGCTGACCAATACGGCCCTGCACCGCACGGCTGCCGACATCTTCTTCAATATGACGTATGCCGATGAGACCTGGCGTTCGATCGTTCGCGACGTACGTTTCCGCCAGGCGCTCAACCTTGCCCTGAACAAACAGGACATCGTCGACACCGTGTACTATACGTTCGCGAAGCCCAGCGATATGCAGGGTACTGAGCAGGATCTCGAAGAAGCCGGAAGGTTGCTCGACGAGATGGGCATGAAGATCGGCGCAGACGGCTTCCGTACCACACCCGATGGTTCGCCGTTCACGCTGACCTACAACACCTCCGACGCATTCACGCAGTATGTGCCGACGGCACAACTCGTCGCAGAGCAGTGGCGCGCGATCGGCCTCAAGGTTGACCTCCGCGTCTTAGATAACACCCTCTTGGGCGAGATGGCTACGGCGAACGAAATCCAGGTCGGCACCGTATTCACACACGGCGCGGTCACGGCTATGTGGAATGACTGGGGTCAGAACTACTGGGGCCGCCTCTGGTACCTCTGGTACACGACGGCCGGCAAACAGGGCGAAGAACCTCCTGCGGACGTGCTTGAGTTCTACAAGCTCTATGACAGCATCAACACCGAGCCGTCGAGCAAGCTGCCCGAGATCCGCCAGGCTCTGCGCGACTCGATGAAGAACAACCTGTGGTACCTGTTGCCTGTAGAGGGCATCACACAGCTCTCGCTGATCAACAAGGATCTGATGAACTTCCCCGACGCCGGCTACCTGATCTCCAACAGCTGGGCGGCCGAGCAGTGGTGGTTCAACCGATAATCCATCATTTGCGTCAACTCAAGCGTATATGTTATCTTCCCTTGCTGCGTGCAGGGGAAGATAACGCTATTATAGAACTGCTTATCATCCACGTCCGTTTCTGACGGTCTTTCGGGGTAACACTTATGTTATTAGGGTATATTCTAAAACGCATTACGCAAATCATCCCCCTGTTGCTCGCGATCTCGGTCATTGTATTCATCGTCATACAGCTGCCGCCCGGCGATTACCTCACAACCTACATACGCCAACGTGAGTTAAAGGGCGAAGAGGTCGATCAAGCCGAGATCATCTCCATGCAGCGACAGTACGGTCTCGACAAGCCGGGCTACATGCAGTACTTCATGTGGATCCGCAACATCGTGACCAAGGGCGACTTTGGCAAGTCATTCCAATGGAGGCAGCCCGTCACGCAGGTCATCGGCAGCCGATTGGCTACGACGATCCTCGTATCATTCCTATGTCTGTTGTTTACGTGGGGGGTCTCGATACCAATCGGGATATATACGGCCACACACCAGTATTCCCCGGGCGACTACTTCTTTACGTTCTTAGGATTCGTTGGACTGAGTATCCCGGGGTTTTTGCTTGCGATCGCCGTCATCTACTACATCTACGCGACCACGGGTACCGTCATATCGGGGCTATTCTCCCCGGAGTATGTCGACGCCGCGTGGAGCGTAGCCAGATTCCTCAATATGTTACCGCGTATCGCGACGCTCGTCGTCATCATCGGCTTGGCGAATACGGCGGGTCTGATTCGCACGACGCGCGCAATGATGCTCGACGAACTCGGTAAGCAGTACGTCGTGACGGCACGCGCCAAGGGCGTGGCTGAACGCAAGCTGCTCTACAAGTATCCCGTGCGCATGGCGATTAACCCCATGGTCAGCACGATCGGCATGACACTCGCAGGGCTGATTTCCGGCGAAACCATCATCTCCATTGTATTCAACATGCCGACCGCAGGGCCGCTCATGTATCGCGCGCTCATGACGCAGGACATGTACCTCGCGGGCAGCTTCTTGCTACTCGTCAGCGTATTCGTCGTCGTAGGCTCGCTGCTGTCGGATATACTGCTCGCCGTCATGGATCCGCGCGTCAGGTTTGGAGGTAACGTAGAATGAATCCACAAGATCTCGATAAAACCTTACCCGAAAACGCGGCCGATTCTTCGACAAATACTGCGGATACCGCGACGGCCGTGCGCGATGTACCCCTGACCGCCGTGTCCGCCGAAGAGGATCTCGAGCTGGAGCTCGAACCCGAAGAGGACGAGAAGGACGATGAGCAGTCGAGTTACGAGGTGGCGTCGCAGTACAAGCTGATGTGGTGGAAGTTCCGCAAGCACAAGTTGGCGATGATCGCAGGCCCACTCCTCATCATCATGTATCTCGGCGCGATCTTTTGCGAATTCCTGACCCCCAACGGCCCGTCGACGCGCTATGTCGACCACAAGAACTGCCCGCCCGTCGCCGTACGCTTCTGGGATGAGAACGGACTGAGTTGGCCGTTCGTCTACGAAGTCAACATGTCGGTCAATCCTGAGACCTTCCGTCGCGAATACATGGAGAACAAGGAGAAGAAGTACCCGATTCGGTTCTTCGTCAAGGGCGAACCGTACAAGCTGCTCTGGGTGATCCCGGGCGATATACACCTGTTCGGCATCGACACAGGGGGTGCGGATTACTCGATCTTCCTGATGGGTACCGACTCGTACGGCCGCGACGTATTCTCGCGCATCGTCTACGGCAGCCAGATCTCGCTGTCGTTCGGTTTGATCTCGATCGTGTTCACGTTCGTCATCGGTCTGTTGCTGGGCGGACTGTCGGGCTACCTCGGCGGCTTGATCGACAACATCGTCATGCGCATCATCGATATGATCCTGTGCATCCCGACGGTGCCGCTCTGGATGGCATTGGCCGCATCGTTGCCGCGCGAGTGGACGACGATCCAAGTCTACCTCGCGATGGTCTTGATCATGTCGCTGATCAGCTGGACGGGTCTCGCGCGCGTCGTGCGCGGCAAGATCCTGTCGTTCCGCGAGGAGGACTTTGTCATGGCGTCGCGCCTCTCGGGCGCACGGCACCTGCGCGTCATCTTCAAGCACCTGATCCCGTCGTTCATCAGCTACATCATCGTCAGCATGACGATGCAGATCCCGGCTTCGATCCTCGGCGAGACCTCGCTGTCCTTCCTTGGACTGGGTCTGCAAGCGCCCGTCGTCAGCTGGGGCGTCATGCTCAAGGACGCGCAGAACCTCGAGACGTTGGCGCACTACCCGTGGCTGCTCTGGCCGGCGGCGTTCGTCATACTCACCGTACTCATGTTCAACTTCCTCGGCGACGGCTTACGCGACGCCGCAGACCCGTATAAATAAGGAGGACACTGATGAGCGACTATATTTTAGAGGTCAAGGATTTACGTGTCCAGTTCAAGTTAGACGAGGGTCTGCTCAAAGCTGTGGATGGCGTCAACTTCAGTCTGCGGCCACGGCGTACGCTCGGCATCGTAGGCGAGTCGGGTTGCGGCAAGAGCGTCACGAGTCAGGCGCTGTTGCGTATCGTACCCAAGCCGGGTAAGATTACGGGCAACATCTTTTTGAATCAAAAACACCGCAAGCCGCTCGACAAGCCGCTCGATCTCGTGACGTTCGACCCAAACAGCAAAGACATCCGCGACATCCGCGGCGGCGAGATCGGCATGATCTTCCAAGAACCCATGAAGGCGTTCTCACCAATTCACACGATTGGCAACCAGATCATCGAGGGCATCCTGATCCACAACACCGACGACCCCAAGAAGGCCGAAGAAATCGCGGTGCAAGCATTGCGCAAGGTCGGCATGAGCAATCCCGAACAGCGCTTCAATGAGTACCCGCATCAACTATCGGGCGGTATGCGCCAACGCGCGATGATCGCCATGGCGCTGTCGTGTAACCCCGGCATCCTGATTGCGGACGAGCCGACGACCGCGCTCGACGTCACGATCCAGGCGCAGGTACTCGAACTCATCAACGAACTCAAGATGACGCAGGACGCAGGCATCATCTTCATCACGCACGACCTCGGCGTCATCGCCGAGATGAGCGACGAGGTGGCCGTCATGTACCTCGGTAAGATCGTCGAATACGCGCCCGTGCGCGACATCTTCTATAACCCGCAGCATCCGTACACCAAGGCGCTCTTGCAATCTATACCGTCGGTCAAGCGCGCCAAGAAGACGCGACTCACGTCGATCAAGGGTACCGTACCGTTCCCAATGAACCTCAAGCCCGGTTGCGGGTTCTACTCGCGCTGTCCGCAGCGCATGAAGGGCGTCTGCAACGTCGCCGACATCGACCTGTTCGACGTAAACCCCGGGCATCAGGCGCGCTGCCTGCTCGTCAGCGGCGCAGGAAATCAGGCAGAAAAGGGGGTCGTAGCCCATGCAAAATAACGTGATACTCGATGTGCGCGACATGAGGAAGTACTTCCCGATTCGTTCGTCGTTCCTCAAGCGCACCGTAGGCTACGTCAAGGCCGTCGACAACGTCAACCTGTTTCTGCGCGAGGGCGAGACCATCGGCATCGTCGGCGAGTCAGGCTGTGGCAAGACGACGCTCGGGCGCTGCATCTTGCGCGCGATCGAGCCGACGTCGGGTGAGATCAACTTCCGCAATCGCAAGGGCGACATGGTCAACGTCGTAGGACTCAATTACAACGACCTCACGACGATCCGCCGCGACATGCAGATGATCTTTCAGGATCCGTACTCGAGCCTGAACCCGCGCATGATCATCCAAGACATCATCGCCGAACCGCTCGTCTGCAACAAACTGCTCGGCGGCAAAGAACTGCGCGACCGCGTGATCGAACTCATCGAACTCGTCAGCCTCAACCCGCGGCACCTCGAGCGGTACCCGCACGCATTCTCGGGCGGACAGCGCCAACGCATCGGCATCGCCCGTGCGCTCGCGACCAACCCGCGCTTCATCGTGTGCGACGAGGCCGTCTCGGCGCTCGACGTGTCGGTGCAGGCGCAGATCCTGAACCTGTTGCAGGAGTTGCAGGAGAAGCTCGGTCTATCCTATATGTTCATCTCGCACGATTTATCCGTCATACAGCACATCTCGGATCGTGTCGGCGTCATGTACGTCGGGCAGATGGTCGAGGTCGGCAAGAGTGACGACATCTTCAGCTCGCCGCGCCACCCGTACACCGAGGCGCTGCTGTCCGCCAAGCCCATCCCCGACCCTGACAACAAAGTCAAGCGCATCATACTGACGGGCGAGATCGCCAATCCGGCCAATCCGCCGTCAGGCTGCTACTTCCACCCGCGCTGCCGATTCTGCAAAGACATCTGCCGCAGCGAGATGCCGTCGCTCGTCGACATGGGCGGCGAACACTACGTCGCGTGCCACTGCGCGGCCGACATCGCGTTGGCGGGCGTGAAGTAGTGAAGATAGTAAAGTGTGAAGTCACCGTCTGTGGACTGTTCTGCGGTTCACAGGCGGTTTTGTTGCAAATGGCTTATCGTGAACAACCGGTGAAAAATTGTGGAAATATTGTTGGTATTTATCATATTTATCGTGGGCGTCGTCGTTTCGGTATTCATCGCGCGTTGGTATATGGCGTTCTGCCTGCGGCTCATGGTACACAAGCAGCACGAGTGGATTGACTTCATCGTCGCCACGGGCTTCGTACCGCCCGACTGGAGCAAACGCAACAGGACGCGCATCGCGCGATACGCTACACAGCCCAATGGCGAGGCGCGGATCGAGGCACTCAACGGGCGCGCCGTGGCCGTGTACCTCAAGAAGCTCGACAAATTACTCAGTTATATGAAGTATGCCACGCTCGTCGAGAGCGAGCAATCACGCAAGATGGTCATAGAACAGCTAACCGAGGCCGGCGAGCAGTGGAAGAAGGGGGTAGGCGTACACAATGCGATCGAAGAATATTAATCCGAATCCCGAGCAGCAGGAGTATGATCTCGTCAAAAAAGAAAAGGGCGAGATGATCCTGTTCCTGATCTACAACGCCTATGCGGCAGTCAACACCGTCATTGGCATTGTGTATTGGTTCACGTTTCAACAGGTGGTATCGCTGCTCGTGACGTCGAGTGGGCTGTCGACGTGGACGTGGAAGACGTTCGATTACGTAGGCGTATTTGTCTACGGCCTCTTGTTCATATCGTTCATCATGATATTGCAGCATCTTTATCGCAAACAACTCGAGAAGCGGCGATTTCCGCCGCTATTTGCGTACGTGACAGGCGCGCAGATTGTGATATTTGCGCTATCGCTGCTGTATATCAATGGTATGCGATAACACATAGGGGGCTGTATGGGTGCCATGCGCGACGGCGCCCTCTGCGTCCTGCGCGACGCGGATGAATTGACATGGATGAAGGGATTGACACATCGTTGCAGATGTGTTATTATGTAGGTAAAGCGGGCGTGGCGGAATTGGCAGACGCGCTGGATTTAGGTTCCAGTATCTTTGATGTGAAGGTTCAAGTCCTTTCGTCCGCACCACTCATATGCCATATCGAAGACGCAATAGGACTCAGTTAGAAAATCCTTTATCGAAGGGGTTTCGCTGACTTAGTCCTATTATTTTTTGTATATCTATCAAAATATATAAACAAAGCAGTATGTCAAACCCCCAAGCAATCACATGCGCATGAGTTGCTTGGGGGTTCTTTGTCATTGCGATTGCGCGTCGCCCGCAGGCTTATCGTGTTTGGATGGCGGCTTGCGGTCGCGGTAGTACCTGCGTCTGCCGCGGTTTTGCCCTTGGCCTTCGCGCGGTTCGCGATTGCGATGGTCGCGCCCGTCGCCGTCGCGCACCTCCCGACTGTCGTCGCGTTCGCGCGGCTCACGGTTGTCACGCCCGTCACGAGTGGGGTGCCGCCCGTCGCGGTCGTTGTCGCGACTGCCCGTATTGGGCAACGACTCGCGGATCTTATCGAGCACGCCTGTGCTGTGGAAGAATACGGCGTTTTTGACTGCATTACACCACGCCGTCGCGTTGGAACTGCCGTGCGCCTTGAAGATGACGCCGTTTGCGCCGAGGATCGGCGCGCCGCCGTACTCGGTGTAGTCGAACGCCCTGCGGATCGCGGCGAGGTCGCCCTGCAAAATCAGCCCCGCGAATTTATTGCCGATGTTCTTATAGATCGCGTTCTTGAGCGAATCTGAGAAGAACAGCCCCATACCCTCGAGCGTCTTTAAGACCATGTTGCCTGTGAAGCCGTCGGTCACGAGTACGTCGCACGGATTGTTCGGAATGTCGCGCGCCTCTACGTTGCCGACGAAGTTGATGCCCTTGTGCGACGAGAGCTGGCGGTACGCCGATAGCGTCAGCGCATTGCCCTTCATCTCCTCGGTACCGATGTTGAGCAGCCCGACCTTTGGCTCGATGTCATACATGCTGCCCATGTAGCAGCCGCCCATGATTGCGAACTGCAACAGCAGATCGGGCGTGCAGTCGACGTTCGCGCCGACGTCGAGCAGCAGCGTGGGATTGGGTTTGCCTGGCAGCAGCATCGCGAGCGCCACGCGGCGCACGTTCTTGATGCGCTTGACAATCAGTGTGCTGCCCGATACGAGTGCGCCCGTGTTGCCCGCCGAAACGAAGCATTGCGCCTCGCCGAGCGATAACATGGACAGCCCCTTCATCATGGACGACTCGCGCTTGTTCTTGACAGCCGCCGTGGGGTCGTCGTCGCCCGCGACGTTGTCCTCTGTATGGATGATCGAATATTCGACCTTGGTGTTACCGATGTACTTGCTGATTTCGTCTTTATCGCCGAGGAAGATCGGGAACGCGCCATACAACGCTGCGGCACGCAGCCCACCCTCCACAGCGGCCGCAGGCGCGTTATCCCCGCCGTATGCGTCAATGAGTACTTTAGTAATAAAAAACACCTCGTTTCACTTCACGACTCTGTTGCAGCAAAACGCTATCGCTGCCGATTCGTCGCTTGAAGCAAACTGCGATTTTTATATAGATAATGTATACCACTGTAAATCGTAAATAAGAACGCCAACATGAGCGCCACACTCGACAGCGGATAGCCCGCCACGGTGAGCACGACGATGTGGTCGAACAGCAGTGCGCCGATCGCGATGAGTTGCAGCGTCGTCTTGATCTTGCCGATCATATCGGCGGGCAGCACATATCCGGCATCCACGGCGACGATGCGCAGCGTCGTGACGATAAACTCCCGCGCGATGATGACGATGACGATGTAGGCCGGTGCCTGTCCCCATTCCACAAACGCGACCAAG
>CAYPOE010000029.1:0-13055 GCA_964412285.1 uncultured Eubacteriales bacterium
GGTCGGCAACACCCAATTGGTGTTCATCCCGCTCTGCGGTGAGTCGTTCAGCTGGAGCGAATAGGCTGCATATTTTATACACAAGGACGAAGCAATGAGAACCATACCGAAGATATCGAGGATACTTTTGTTGATCCTGCTCCTGTGCGCGATGGCGTCGCTGCCCGTGTACGCCGCGCCCAACACCGAGGTGCAGGCCGTACGCGAGGGCGTGGTGCGCGTCGTGTGCATGACGGATACGAGCTACGAAGTCGGCACGGGTTTCGCGATTGGACGCGAAGGGTTGCCTGTGCAGTACTTTGTCACCAACAACCATGTGATTGAGAAGAACCTCGGCGCGATCTACATCGTGCTTGAGGACATGCAGTCCGACGATGCGATGTTCGAGGCGACCGTCGTCGACCGTTGGTCGCATCCCGACCTCGCGCTGCTGCGCATCGAGGATCCCACCGCCATGCGTAAACCGCTCAAACTGTCCTCGGCCGCCAACCTCGAGGTCACGGAGAGCGTCTATGCCGTGGGATTCCCTGCGGCCACCGATATGGTCAGCGATGCGGGTGGCAACCTGCCGTCGTCTGTCGACGATATGACGACGACGGCGGGTATGGTTACGAATACCAATGTCGTCAGCGACGGCATCAGTTGCATACAGACCGATGCGGCGCTCAGCAACGGCAACAGCGGCGGCCCGCTCGTCGATGAGAACGGCTACGTCGTCGGCATCAACACATTCGGCACGACGGTCGCCAATGGCATGAACTACGCCATCTTCATCGACTATATCACGCAATACCTGACCGACAACAACATCGCCTACGCGGCGGCCGACGTCGCCGCGATGGGACAGGGCTACGGCTTGCCCGAGAAGCGGCAGGTCGATCCTGAAATCCCGGTCTCGGACGCAGACGCCGCCGCGCCGGAGCGCGCGCAACCCGACACGGCGACTGACGCCACGCAGGAAGCACCCGACGACGCGGCCGAAGAGATCGCCACACCGACCCCATCGCCCACCGACACACCCGCGCTGACCGTATCGGGTCTGTGGGGGGTGTTGCCCAATTCCGCACGATATATGTTACTTGGAGCCATTGCGTTATTCATCTTGATCATCGTCGCGTCTGCGCTGTTGATCTTCACGCGCGGTCGTGACAAAAAGACCGCCTCCGTTGTGAAGACGGCCGTCGAGCCGCCGACCTTCATCCCCGACGAGGAACCGCTGCGCATCGCTGCGATCAGCGGTGTGTACGCGGGCAACGCGTTCCCGCTCGAACAGCCCGTGCGTCTGGGGCGCGATCCGGGACGTTGCAACATCGTCTACCCACAGGGTACGCCGGGCATCAGTGCGTTGCACTGCGACATTGTCAATGCAGGTACGCACATCGAGTTGACCGACCTCGGTTCGACATATGGTACATTCCTGTCCGACGGTACGCAGTGCGAACCCAATGTACCGTACACGTTGGGACGCGGCGATGGTTTCTACCTCGCGTCACCCGACAACGAGTTCACTGTGATGTAGCAGACCCTGCCATAAGGATAAATATGTTATTGAAACGAGCAGTTCTATGTATCATAGCGCTGTGCCTGATGAGCCTCCAAGCATACGCGGCCGACCCGCTGACCGTGCGGCTGGAGGACATACACGCCAGCAGCGGCGTGCTTACGCTCTACGCAGGCGCCAACGCCGCACTGTCGCCGGACAACGTTACGTTGGAAGTCGGCAACAACATCGTACCCGTGACCGGCGTACGCACTGTGCGCGACACGGGTGAAGGTGTGAGTTATCTCGTCATGGTCGACGTGTCAGGCTCAATTAAGCCCGATACGTTCAATGCGCTCAAAGACCTACTGCGGGTGCTGATCACCAATATGCGCAGTATCGACAACGTGGCTGTCATGCCATTGGGCAACGACATCAAGATCGCACCGTTCAATCCGCCGTCGAGGGAGCTTGAGTTGCTCGATCAACTCACGTCGTCGGATGAGGATACCAACCTCTACCGCGGCATCGTCAAGGCGTTGCAGATCTTGGCGTCTGACACGGCGGTACACGACAAGCGGTGTCTGATCATCCTCTCAGATGGTGAAGACTACTTCACGACGGGTATCACGCGCGAGGAGGTCAACGACGCGGTGCGTATGGCGCGTCTGCCCGTCTTTACCGTCGCCATGCTGCGTCCTTCCATCAAACCGTCGGTCGCCGAGTCGAGCAAAATCCTCGGCAGCTTTGCGCGTCTGTCGGCGATGGGGTTGGATCTGACCTACGGCATAGACGATACGTCGGCCAACACCATCGCACAGCGCATCACCGATGCGGCGCTCGATGGCTACGTCATGACGGCCGATCTGTCGGGGGTCGAGGTATCGTCCGATACCTGCCGGGTTGAGCTTACCGTAACATCGGACGGCAGCACGGTATTTGACGCGCGCACCATCGGCGCATCGATCATCGCGCGCGCACTGCCGTCGGCCACGCCTGAGCCGTCATCCGAACCCGCGACAGCGCTGTCGCCGTCGCCCAGACCCACTGTCGCGCGCCCATCACCGTCGCCTACGCCTGCACCCAAAAACAGCCCCGTCGGCACCATCCTCATGGCGGTACTTGCTGTCATATGCTTGGCCGGCGGCGGTGTACTACTCTACTATGTGTTAGTGCGGCGCAAGAAACAAGTCGAGCAGCCGACGCCGCCACCGCCCTCACGCCCTGTGCCGCCACATCCGCCGCGTCCACGTCCAGAACACAGGCCGCACTATCGCTACGAGATCCGACTGACCGAACTGCACAGGTCGGACAACGTCCACAAGGCGCGCATGGAGAGCGAGCTGCTCATTGGGCGCGACAGTTCGCGCGCGCAACTCACGTTGCCCAACGACGCGCTGATGTCGGGCGTACACTGCAAGCTCTACGACGACGGCGAACGTATGTACGTCGAGGATTGCGCATCGACCAACGGTACGTATCTCAATGGTATACCCGTTACATCGCGCCAAGTCGTCGAACCCGGCGATGTGTTATACATCGGCAAGACTGAATGGCGCGTCAGTTGGGAAGAACTATAGACGGCGCGCTACAGTATGCTTGATGCGCGCATGGACGCGCTGATGCCACTGCCTACGATGATGTGGTCATAGAGGTTGACGCCGATGCGCGACAGCGTGTCGCGCACGTCGCGGGTGAACGATACGTCCTCCTCGGATGGCATGGGCAGTCCACCCGGATGATTGTGGCAGAGTACGACGGAGACCGTATTGGTACCGGCGATGAGTTCGACGATGTCGCGTTGTGCGACGTCGAGTGTGGTCACGGTACCGCGCGCAATCAGTGCCTCCTTGCGACAGAGTTTGTGCTGTACGTCGAGACACAGTACGTACAGGCACTCGCGCGGCTCGTTTTGCAACAGCGCGGTGCAGAAGCCGCCGAGCAGCTCCGGCGTATCGAGCACGGGTAGCGCGTCGTACTGACTGCGCGCGTACACGTCGGCGAACATGCGCAGCAGGTTGAAGAATTCCTCGCTGCGCTTGCCAAACCCGTGTACCTTGAGCCGTTCGCCTGTGGGCGCGTTGATGATGCCATACAGGTTGCCGAATCGTTGGAGCAGTTCTTCCGACGTGACGCGCGTATCGCAGCGCGGTATCACGTGATGCAGCAGCAGTTCGACAACCTCGCGTTCACGGAGGCTGTGCAGCCCTTTGGAGGCGGCTTGCTCGCGCAACCGTTTCCTGTGTCCGTTGCTGTCGTCCTTGGGCTTGCTTTTATGTATGCCCGTATTTTTATCAGCCATATATCCCTCGCTCATGTGGAGTACACCTAAAGTTTACCATATTTCGACAACAGAATCAATAAGGAGATTACGAATGTACACGTACTTTTCATCCGAATCCGTGACAGAGGGTCACCCCGATAAGGTCTGTGACGCCATCGCCGACACGATACTCGACAGTATCTTGGAGAACGATCCCAACGCGCGCGTCGCGTGCGAGGTCGCTTGCACGACGGGCTTGGTACTCGTATTCGGCGAGATTTCGACGGATTGCTACGTCGACATCAGCCGCGTCGCGCGCGACAAGATCAAACAGATCGGTTACAACAACGCGGCCTATGGCTTTGACGGCGACACCTGCGCAATCCTCTCGGCCATCGACGAGCAGTCGGCCGACATCGCGCTCGGTGTGAATCAGTCGCTGGAGTCCAAGCAGAAACGCACGGCCGACTATGACATCGGCGCGGGAGACCAAGGCATGGTATGTGGTTACGCCTCGGACGAGACGGATACGTTTATGCCGCTGTCGATCACGCTCGCGCACAACCTCACACGCACGCTCGCCGCGTATCGCAAGAACGGCACGCTGTCGTACCTGCGTCCCGATGGCAAGGCGCAGGTCACGATGGAGTACGGCGACGACGGTCGCCCCAAGCGCGTCGACGCGGTCGTCATTTCGTCGCAGCACAACCCCGACGTGACGCAGGAACAGATTCGCACCGACCTCATCGCGATGGCGCAGTCGGTGATTCCCGCGCAGTTGCGCGACGATGACACACGCTACTATATCAATCCGACGGGCAGCTTTGTCATCGGCGGCCCACACGGCGACAGCGGCCTCACGGGTCGCAAGCTCATCGTCGACTCGTACGGCGGTTACGCACGCCACGGCGGCGGCGCGTACTCGGGCAAGGATCCGACCAAGGTCGACCGCAGTGGCAGTTACGCCGCGCGACAGATCGCCAAGTCGCTCGTAGCGGCAGGGCTGTGCAAGCGGGTCGAGTTGCAAGTCAGCTATATCATCGGCGTCGCGCATCCCGTGAGCGTCTGCATCGATACGTTCGGCACGCATACCGTGCCGATGGAGCGCATCTACGAGCTCGTCAACGAGCGTTTCGACCTGCGTCCGGCGGCCATCATCGAGCGACTCGGCTTACGCCGTCCGATCTACGCGCCGACTGCTTCGTACGGACACTTCGGCCGTACCGACGTCGCGTTGCCGTGGGAAGAGATCGTCCAACTATAAAATACCACTTTTTTATATACCATTTGTGAGGTTTGTTATGACAAAAGGCGCACAAAAGATGCGTGATTTCTATGCGTTGAAACCCGGCGCACCCATTTACCAGAAGGAGTTCGGCTTCTACGTACTCGATCGTTGGAAAGACGAGGGTCATATCGCACCCGACGCGACGTGGACAGAGTTGTCTGCGCTGTTCGGTTACGACGAGTCCGGTAAGCATCACATTGGCGGACTCGGTTGGTGTGAGGCCGCGTTCTGTCCGACATTCGACGAGACTGTGCTTGAGGACAGGGGCGACTACGAGCTTGTACGCGACTTCGCGGGACGACACGTGCTCTGCTTCAAAGAAAGGCGCAGCGGCTTCATGCCCGAGTACGTCGACCACCCGGTCAAAGATTGGCGTACGTGGGAAGAACTCTGCAAGTGGCGGCTCAATCCCGAGACGCCCGAACGTTATGCCGACATCGGCAAAGTGATCGACGGCGCGCTGGAGGCCGAGGCTGAGGGGCAGATCATCTGCCAAGGTGTTGTCGGCGGTTACATGTATCTGCGCAGCCTGATCGGGCCGCTCGAACTCATGTACATGCTCTACGACGAGCCTGAACTGATTCACGACATCATGCAGACGTGGCTCAAGGTATCCGACGCCGTAATTGCCAAGTATCAGCAACGCATCACGCTGGACGAACTATTCTTGGCTGAGGACATTTGCTACAACCACGGACTGCTCATATCCGAGGATATGGTCAAGGAGTTCCTGTTCCCGTATTACCAGCAGCTCATCGAGAACATCAAACGCCGCCAACTGGACAAGAATCGCAAACTCCACCTCCAGATCGACACGGACGGCAACCCGCTCAACGGTGCGCTCGATATGTACCTGTCGATTGGTATGGATTACATGTCGCCGTTTGAGGTTGCGAGCGGCTGCGACGTGGTGGCAGTCGGCAAACAGTATCCCGAGCTGCTGATTTCAGGCGGCATCGACAAGCGTATCCTTGCGACGACGACCGACGCGATCGACCGTGAGATCGACCGCATCATGCCCGTGATGCAGGCGCGCGGCGGATTTATACCGACCTGCGACCACGGCGTACCCGAAGAGGTATCGTTCGAGAACTACATGCACTACCGCAAGCGTATGCTCGAGTTTGCGTAACATCCGCAAATCATCAGAACAAAACAAAACGCCAAGTACACAACCTTGGCGTTTACTTTACATAATATTTCACTCTGCCATCATAAGTAGCAGCTCGTTGTCGGTCAGATCGAACCGACCCTCGCAGACTACAAAGCCTACATCGCGGTATGCGTTGACGAACTCCTTTTGAGTTGCGTTGACCGTCGTGAATAGCTGTGCGCCCATGTGCCGCGCGCGTACGTCGTGCGCGACGATCGAACACAGCCAGCGCAACGTGTGTTGTTCGTGCAGTTTGAAGTGCGGCTTGAATACAAAGTACACATGGTTGCTGCCGCAATCTACGCCGTCGGATGAAGGCATGTTCGTGACGGCATACGCGCCGACCATGCGTCCGCCGTGTCCCACCACCGCATACCGCTCCGTCGCGTCGGGTACGCCGGTCCACGCGAGTACGCGGCCTATATGTAGACGGCCGGCCGGCACGCAGCGTACCGTGCCAACTTTACATAATGTGTACGCTCGCTTGATGATATAAAGACCCATACGATGTGATCCTCCGAGCGAATAACGAATAGAAGAGGTGATCTCTTACGAGAAGCCTTGCTGTTGTTTGCGACGCAGTTCGCCGCACGCGGCGGCGATGTCGCCGCCCAACGAACGCCGCACCGTCGCGTTGACGCCGCGCTTGTTCAATGACTCCGCAAACCGCCTACACGTGTTGCTGTCCGATGCCGCGTAGCCCATGTCACCCACATGGTTGGCGGGTATGAGGTTGACGTGGTAGCCCTTGTTGCGTAACAATCCCACCAACGCCGCCGCGTGCGCATCGGTATCGTTGACGCCGCGCAGCATGATGTACTCGATTGACACGCGCCGCCCTGTGCGCTCGAAGTATCGATCGCACGCATCCATCGTATCCCGCACCGAGTACTTGCGGGCGATGGGCATGAGTTGTTTGCGCAGCACGTCGTCGGGCGCGTGCAGTGACAGCGACAGCGTAACGGGCAAGCCCTCGCGCGACAAGTCGTCGATGCGCGGCACGACGCCGCAAGTCGACACCGAGATGTGTCGCGGACTGAGTCCGATGCCGTCTGGATCGGAGATGCGTCGCAGGAACGCGACTGTGTTGTCATAGTTGTCGAGCGGCTCGCCGACGCCCATGAGTACGATGTGGCGCGGTGATTCGCCGTATGCGGATGCGGCCGCCGTGTACTGTCCCACGATCTCGCCGACCGTAAGGTTGCGCACGTAGCCGCTCTTGGCCGACGCGCAGAACGCACAGTTCATGCGGCAGCCTGCCTGCGTCGACAGGCAGATCGAGAGTCCGTGCTTATATCGCATGAGGACAGTCTCGACGCATTGCCCATCGTGCAACTGCATCAGGTACTTGACTGTGCCGTCGACTGACGTTTGTGTATCGGCGATCTGTGGACACGCGAAAGCGAACCGCTCGGACAACCGTTCGCGCAAGGGCTTGCTCAATGTCGTAATGTCGTCGAAGCGCGCCGCGCCGCGCGCAATCGCGTCGTAAATCTGTTTTGCACGGTACGCGGGCAGATCCAACTCCGCGCATACTGTGCGCAACGCATGTATATCTAACTCGTCTATAAACTGTTTGGAACCCATGGACTTTCTGATTCTTGTACTCGTGCAATCACTGCTGCACTTCGGATGGATGATAGATGGGGCGCGACATGTCGTCACCTCATAAGTTTAACCCCCGCAGGGCGGGGGTTAAACATGATTCGCAAATACAGGTCAAAATGAGGTTATGCCCACCACATGTCGCCGGCCCGTTCAAACATCAGCACTTTTTTCAGGAACTCAATCGCCTTGGTCAAACCCTCGTTGGTCGACATCAGGCCATCCTCGTGTTCGATCGAGAGTACGCCGTCGTAGCCGACCGTCTTGAGCATACTGACCATGTCGTTCCACTCGACGTAGCTGTGGCCGTACCCGACGGAGCGGAAGACCCAGCTGCGATTGAGTACGTCGCCGTAGTGCTTGACGTCGAGTACGCCGTTGACGCCCGAGTTGCGCGGATCAATCTTGGTATCCTTCGCATGGAAGTGGAACAACGCGCCTGCCGTGCCGATCTCTTTGATCGCCGATACGGGGTCGATGCCCTGCCAGAACAGGTGACTCGGGTCGAAGTTGGCGCCGATGCAGTCGCCCACAGCCGCGCGGAGCTTGAGCAGCGTCTCGGGGTTATAGACACAGAAGCCTGGATGCATCTCGAGCGCGATCTTGGTTACGCCGTGATTCTTGGCGAACTCGGCGGCCTTCTTCCAGTACGGGATGAGCACTTCGTTCCACTGATAGTCGAGGATCGCGAGGAAGTCGGGCGGCCACGGGCATGTGACCCAGTTGGGATACTTAGAACCCGTGCTGTCTCCCGGGCAACCGCTGAACGTGATCACGGTGTCGATGCCGAGTGCTTCGGCGAGCAGTACCGCGCCCTCGAAGTCGGCGTGGAAGTCGGCGGCCATCTGTGCGTCAGGATGAACGGGATTGCCGTGGCAGCTGATGGCCGATATGGTGAGGTGATACTTGTCTACGGTAGCCTTGAGCGCGTCGAGCTTGGCTTTGTCCGCGAGCAGTTCGGCGGGGTTGGCGTGCGCCTTGCCCGGGTATCCGCCTGCGCCAATCTCGATGGCCTGTACGCCCTTCTCGGCGAGGGTCGCGCAGGCTTCATCAAACGTCTTGTTGCCGTAGAGTACGGCAAATACGCCTAATTTCATTGGAACCTCCAGTATGATAAAGGGCGGAACATGTCCGCCCGATGATGATACTTGCCCTGATTATACTTCTTCTAATGACAACAGGTACTTGGCTGACTTCGCGGCGGATTCGAGCGAACTGACCTCGTATTCCTCTTGTTCGTAGATGAATGCGTCGATGTTGTGGTACTTGCCGTACTTGATGACCTCGGCAAAATCGATCACGCCATCGCCCGCGCAGCAGTTTGCGCCGCTGATCTTGTGATAATCGATTTGACCGTCCTCGCCACGCAGCTTCGCGGTGTCGATCTTGGCGAGCTGCTTGAGGTGTACCATGATGGCGCGACCGTACCACTTCTTGAGGTACTCGATGACGTCGACGGGGATGAGACCGCCCCAGAAGATGTCGAACTGGAACAGTACGTTCGGCTCGGTATTCTCCAGATAGATGTCCATCAGATACTTGCCGTCCGCATCTTTGGCAAACTCGTGCGCATGGTTGTGGTAGCCGAGCTTGATGCCGTAGTCGGCGCAGATCTCGACCGCCTTGTTGGACATCTCAGCGCAAGCGAGCGTGCTCTCCCTATCCTTCATCGGATAGAAGGGTACGACGATGTACTTGCCGCCGAGTACGTTCATGTACTCACACTGCGCCTTGCACGCGTCCGCGTCGAATACGAGCTGAGGGCCGACGTGCGCGCTGATCGTGACCAAGCCGTTGTCGTCCATGCACTTCTTTAACTCAGCCGCGGGCTTGTCGTAGTAACCGGCGAACTCGATGCCTGTGTAACCCATCTTGGCGACTTCGGCAATCGTACCGAAGAAGTCTTTCTCCGCCGCATCGCGCACAGAATACAGCTGTAATCCCAATTGATCTAATAATTTCATCATAACCCTCCGGTTAGCGAAGCGTGATTAGAACGTGACTTCTTTGCCGAGTGCAGCCGACTCGTAGATGGCCTCGAGGATCTGTGTGACGACGATGGCCTGCTCGGGCAGTACGCACGGGTCGGTGTCGTTGCGGATTGCATCGATCCACTGACGCGCCTCGATGTCCTGCGGAGCCGCGCCTGCGCCAGAGTAGAACGCTACGCCACCCGCACCCATCTCGGGATTGATCGTGACGAGCTTGCCGAAGTCCGTCGTATTGATGCGCAGTGCGCCGTGGGGACCCTTCATGTCTGCGCCAGCCTTGGTGCCGCTGATCGAGGTCTTGGCCTCGTCGATGTCGAGCGTGTTGAGCGCCCATGCGGATTCGAGGTAGATCGTCGCGCCGTTCTCCATCGTGATGAAGCCGAATGCGCTGTCCTCGACCGTGAACTCCTTGGGATCCCACTCGCCGAATGCGTTGCCTGTCTCGGTCTGCTGCGACAGCTTCTTATACACCGTGCCGCGTACGGACTTCGGCTTGTAGTTGTCCATGCACCAGAGCGTGAGGTCGAGCGCGTGCGTGCCGATGTCGATGAGCGGGCCGCCGCCCTGCTCGTACTCGTTCAGGAATACGCCCCAAGTCGGAACGGCACGGCGACGGATCGCATGCGCGCGCGCGTAGTACATGTCGCCGAGGTCGCCGCGGCGGCACGCCTTGTAGAGGTACTGGCTCGCGGGCATCTGGCGGTTTTGGTAGCCGATCGTGAGCTTCTTGCCTGTACGCTTCGCAGCGTCGAGCATCTTCTGCGCTTCAGCCGTGTTGATGGCCATGGGCTTCTCACACATGACGTGCTTGCCAGCCTCGAGTGCGTCAACCGTGATGACCGAGTGCGAACGGTTGGGCGTGAGTACGTGGACGATGTCGATGGTCTCGTCCTTGAGCAGTTCTTTGTAATCCTCGTAGACCTTGGCGGTCTCGACGCCGTAGTCCTTGGCCGCCTTCTCGGCGCGCTCGACGATGATGTCGCAGAATGCGACCATCTCAACGTCCTTGAGATTGTACAGCGCGGGCATGTGCTTGCCATTGGCAATACCGCCGCAGCCGATGATACCAATCTTCAATACCTTGTCCTTGGGAATGATAGCCATAATGCCTCCAATTTGTATTGAGTAAAATATGTGTCGACGGCTACGAATCGACAGAGCAGTCGGTTCGTAGCCGATGGCTTGCCGTAATATGAATTAGGACTTGTAGAACGTCGGCAGGAAGTCTTTGTTCGCCTCGAACATCTCGTTGACCATCTGCTCGATCTCTTGCAGCGACAGCACGGCCGAGGTCAGCGGATCATACGCTACCGCGTAGTAGATCATCTTGCGGTCGCCCGCGAGGTAGCCTTCGACGGCCATCTCTTCGCAGCGCGCCGAGATGTTGTTGAGGATCGCGAGTTGCGGCGGCATGTTGCCGACCTTCATCGGGCGCAGACCAGCCTTGCTTGCGACGACAGGTACTTCGACTGCGCAGCCGTACGGCAGGTTGTCGATGATGCCGAAGTTGCGGACGTTGCCGTTGAACTCGAACATATCGTTGTCGCCGAAGATCGCGTTGAAGATGTACGCCGCGTACTCGTGACCGCGCGAGATGTCGATGTCGGGGTTGTCGAGCCACTTCTGGATCTCGCCTTCCCAGGTATCTTTGCGATTCTGGTACTCGTGCAGGATATATGCGTAGTGACCGGGATTCCAGCCTGTACCACTCGTGCAATGCTTCTCGATCAGATCGGCGCGCTTGCGGTACCATGCGACGTACTCGCTGTTGTGGCCGGACGATTCTGTGATGTAGTAGTCGAGCGCGAGGAAGAGGTCGTTGCGCACTTGCTCCTCGTTGTAAATCTTCTCGTCTTCCATGGCCTTGCGGATCAGCGGATACGCATCTTGACCGTTCCACTTGAAGTCGAGGTACCACGCTTGGTGATTGATGCCCGCGCAGAGGTACGTAATGTCTTTCATATCCGCGCCGATCCACTTGGCGAGCATCTCGGCGGTACCCTGTACGCTGTGGCACAGACCCGTGACGTTCACTTTCGTTTCGCCCTGCATGATGCGCACGAGCATCGCCATGGGGTTCGTATAGTTCAGTACAACGGCATTGGGGCAGTACTTTTCAATGTCGCGGCAGATGTCGAGCATCGGCGTCGCCGTACGCAGGAAGCGGAAGATACCCGCCGGGCCGCGCGTGTCGCCGACGTTGATGTCTACGCCATACTTCTTGGGGATCTCGATGTCGTTCTTCCAGATGTCAACGTCGCCCGCCAAGATCGTGATGAGTACGCCGTCCGCGCCCTCAAGCGCTTCGGCGCGATTGGTGGTCGCTGTGACTTTCGCCGGATAGTTGCCCTTCTCGATGATGTGACCGACAGCCTTCTCGATGTAACCGAGGCGTTTGGGGTCGATGTCCATGAGTGCGATGTGTGCGTCGGCAAACGCGGGGAAGGTCAGGATGTCCTTGACCAACGTGCGCGTAAAGCCAAAACTACCAGCCCCGATAAATGCAATCTTTTTCATGCATGAACCTCTTGTAAATGTTTATTTTTGGGAATAAATGGATGGGTGCGTTTAGTGTACAGCCGATACCTCGAGTACCTCGTTCAGGTAATTCTCGACACAATCCTCCCGCAGACAACAACCTGCAAGGATGAGTTCGCTGAATAGGATGTGCTTGGCAGTAGTCAGCATCTTACGTTCACCGGCCGACAGACCCTTGCTGCGGTCACGGTAGACTAAGGATTTCACGACGATGGCGACTTGTAAGATGTCGCCCGAGCGGATCCGCTGCATGTTCTCTCGGTAACGCTTATTCCAGTTGACCTCTTTATATTCCACGGGCTGTGCCAACGTATCGTATACGCGCGCCGCAAACGAGCGGTCAATGATTGAGCGTATGCCGATCTCTTCCGAGTTATGGATCGGAATGAGCACCTTCATATTGCCCATGGGCATATGTAGTACATAATACGAACGACGTTCCTGTTGTATCGTCTTCTCCTCAATCGCCTCAATGACGCCCGCTCCATGCATAGGATAAAGGATTTTATCACCGACATTATACACGGCCTGTGCCTCCGCAATTGAATATGATATATCGTTGTCCTGTCGTGTTCACAACAGACACGACAATATTTATACAAATATAGTATACTACAACACGTACAAATTTTCAAGTACCAAAATTAAGAGATTCGCATAATTTTACGAACGAATGGATTATATAGAGAAATATGTCGATCGGTCGATATACCGCGATTTTGTAACATGTTTGTAAC
>CAYPOE010000030.1:0-13022 GCA_964412285.1 uncultured Eubacteriales bacterium
GGCAAGATCCATTACTACAAACCCATCGAAACCGAATTACAGGCCGGCGACCACTGCATCGCCGAGACCGCGCGCGGCGTGGAACTCGGCGAGGTGCTGCACGTACGTCCTGCCGACGAGTTCGTCAACTATAACATCATCCGCAAGGCCGAGGGCGACGACCTCGAGCGCAATCGCACGAACAAACTCATCGCGCGCGAGGCGTTCGACATCTGCGCCCAAAAGATCACCGAGCACGGTCTCGATATGAAACTCGTTGACGTCGAGTATACGTTCGATACAAGCAAGATCTTGTTCTACTTCACGGCCGAGGGACGCGTCGATTTTCGCGAACTCGTGCGTTCGTTGGCGTCAATCTTTCATACGCGCATCGAACTGCGGCAGATCGGTTCGCGCGATCAAGCCAAGCTGCTCGGCGGACTGGGGATCTGTGGGCGGGCGCTCTGCTGCCACAGCTACCTTGGTGAGTTCACGCCCGTGTCTATCAAAATGGCCAAGGAGCAGAAATTGTCGCTCAATCCGACTAAGATCAGCGGCACCTGCGGTCGACTCATGTGTTGCCTCAAGTATGAGCAGGATACGTACGAAGCGCTCATCGCGTCGATGGTTAAGGTGGGTGCCAAGGTGCATACGCCCGACGGCGTGGGTCGTGTCGTGGATACGCATCCGATCGCGTCCACGATCACCGTACATCTCGATAAGGATTCCGACGACATCAACCATACCTATGCGTCTGCCGACGTGCGGTTGTATGATCCCTCTGATCACAAGGCGTAAAGGCGCGAAAGCGGGACGATATTATGGCAAAGTTCCTGTTGAAGCACAAGGTGTTCGTCATCGCGCTGTTCGCGGTGCTGCTCGTAGGTTCGGCCGTGTTGATGCGGCTCGTCAACATCAATTACGAACTCGGCGACTACCTGCCTGACAACATGAATACCAAGCAGGCGCTCGCCATCATGCAGCGAGAGTTCGGCATACCGTCAAGCGTGCGCGTCATGGTCGAGGACGTCGAGATCTACGAGGCGCTCGAGATCAAAGCCCAGATGGCGGCGGTCGACAACGTCAATCGCGTGTTGTGGCTTGATGATGTGACGGACGTCTACGTGCCGCTCGAGTACATAAAGCGTGCGTATCGCGACAAGTATTACCGTGACGGCACCGCATTGTTCTTCGTCGAGATAGGCACGTCGGACTATGCTGTCGAAACAGGCGACACGCTCGAACGCATCGCCGCGATCTGTGGCGACAAGACAACGATCTACGGCGGCGCAGTATCGGGCGCCGAGGTTCGCACTGCATCCACGGGGCAGATTCGCAATCTCATCTTCATACTCGTACCCGTTATACTCGTGATCCTACTGTTCGCGACAAACGCTTGGATCGAGCCGTTCATCTTTTTGGCCGTACTCGGCGTGGCCATCTGCATCAACGAAGGTACGAATGCATTCCTCGGCAACGTGAGCTTCATCACGCGTAGCATGAGTACGGCGTTACAGTTGGCCATATCCATGGATTACTCGATCTTTTTGCTGCATCGTTTCAGCGAGGAACGTGCGCGCGGTCTCTCGGTCGAGCACGCGATGCAGACTGCGTTGCATAAGTCTGCGGCGGCCATTGTTTCGAGTTCCATCACGACGGTTGCGGGATTTTTGGCGCTGCTGCTCATGCAGTTCCGGCTCGGCGCTGACATGGGCATTGTATTCGCCAAGGGCATCCTGCTGAGTCTGCTTTGTGTCATGACGCTGCTGCCTGTGATCGCAGTCTACGCATCCAAACTCATCGAGCGCACGCATCACCGCAACTTCATGCCGCCGTTCGCGCGATTCGGACAGATCGTCTACAAGCTACGTTACGTCGTGGTATTTCTGGCGATAATCCTCATAGTGCCATCTTACCTCGGTCAGCGGGCGAACGATTTCGTCTATGGCGGTTCGACCATATCGGCTAGCGAGGAATCGCCGTCGTTTCAGGCCAAACAGGCGATCGACGCCAAATTCGGGCCGTATAACCCTGTCATACTGCTGTTGCCCAAAGGCGATGACGTCAAAGAGACCGCGCTCATCGGTGAATTACAGCAGTGCGAGTTCATCAACGAGATACAGGGCGTGTACGCAGTATTCGATAAGAACATTCCGAACGACCTGCAACCCGCGCGACTCACGCGGCAGTTCGAGGGCGACGCATATACGCGTATCATCATCAGTACGGCGCTGCCTGAGGAGAGTCCTGAAACCTTCGCGGCGGTCGAACGCATCGAGCGCATCGCGAGTATGTACTACGACGAGTGGTATCTGGCGGGCGTCAGTGCGTCGACGCTCGACATCAAGTATGTCGCCGATACGGATTATCTGCTCGTCAATACGCTGGCCGTTGCGGCCGTCGCATTGATCCTGCTGCTGACCTTCCGCTCGATCTCATTGCCCATCATTCTCATCGTCGTAATCGAGACCGCCATCTTTATCAATATGTCGATCCCGTATTTCACAGGCTATCGCCTATCGTTTGTCGGTTACCTCGTCGTATCGGCACTGCAACTCGGTGCGACCATCGATTACGCAATCCTGTTCACGTCGCGCTACATCGAACGGCGCGGTACGATCAATCCGCAGATCGCCGTCGTCGGCGCGATCTCGGACTCGGCAGGCAGTATCTTGACGTCGGGCGGCATCCTTGCGCTGTCTGGGATCATCATCAGCATGGTGTCGACCGTCGAAACCGTACGCGAACTCGGTATGCTGATCGGGCGCGGCGCACTGCTGTCGGTCTGCATGGTATTCCTGTTGCTGCCTGCGCTGTTGGTGCTGTGCGATGGGATCGTACAGCGTACGACGCTGTATACGCACAGGCGTAAGCCTGCGATTGCGGATGCGGAGCCTGAACCAGAGCCTGAATCATAAGGTGGTACGTATGCTTAAGACGTGCAAAAAGTGTTTGATTGTACTCATTGCGGTCTGTATCACCGCCATGCCGTGCATGGCGTACACCAAAGATGAAACCGTCTACGGCTTCTTGGACGCCGACGGCAACCTATACAAGACCTGTGTCGTCAATGCGTTTGACGCGAGCGGCACGGTCACGGACTACGGCGTGTACACCGACGTGCGATCGCTCGTCGGCAACAATCCCGCCGCCGTCGACGGCGAGCAGATCACATTCACCGACATCGACGCGCGCCGCTTCTATTATGAGGGCATTACGCATCAGCCGCTGCCGTGGGATGTCGAGGTCGATTATTCGCTCGACGGTATGCCGATCGAGGCGGCCGAACTCGCGGGTCAGTCGGGACGCGTAGGCATCATGATCGATGTGAAGCGCGGACAGGGCGACGCATTCTTCTTCGACAACTACATGTTGCAGATTGGCCTGACACTCGGCGATTGCTGTAAGTACATCGTGGCCGACGGCAACATCGTGACTGTGGGTTCCAACCGCAACATCACCATCACGCACATGCCCGGGTCGGAGGCCTCGTATACCGTTTACGCTGACGCGACGCATTTCGCGTTCGACGGCGTCACGGCCACTGCCGTACTGGTCAACCTCGCCGCATATGCTTCGGACATTGATTTCAGTGGTTTGATCAATCCCGTGCGCGACGGTATGGGCGACCTCATCGACGGTACCACTGCGTTGCGCGACGGGTTGCGTACGATGGTGGGCGGATTGGATGAGCTGCGCGGGGGTGCGGATGAGCTGCGTGCCGGTTCTGCGGCGTTGGCGGATGGGTCGGGACGGATCCATGAGGGTCTGACGAACTTGCGCAAAAACGGCACAACGTTACTCGACGGCGTGACAGAGCTTTACGGCGGTCTGTCCGACAGCGAGGGGCAACTCGAGCAGTTGACCGCACTCTGCAACCTATTGCAGAACAGCACAGACCTCTTGACCAAACAGTTGGCCAATGCTACGTTGCAGTTGATCGAAGGGTTGAAGGATGCGTCGGCCGGTCTCGGCGCGTTATACGACGGGTTGCAGCGGTACGTCAATGGGGTATCGGCGCTATCGATACAATACGGTGGATTCAACGACGGCGTGACAGAACTGTCGCAGGGCAGTCAGGCATTGGGTGACGGTGTTAAGTCTGTATATGACAATGTGGTGGGCGTACCTGACAGCGTGACGCAATTGATCGAAGGACAGACTGCGTTGCGCGACGGCGTCGACCGTGCTGTCAAAGGGTTGGAATCGTCTGTGGTTGGCGTGATGCAGCCTCGTTCGTTCATGTCGACACGCAATCAAGTTGAAACGGTGCAATTTATCATCAAGACACAGCCCGTCGAATTGCCTACGTCGCCTGAATCTGTCACTATCGTTTCATCACACGACAACCGTTCGTTTTGGGAGCGTCTGCTCGCGTTGTTCGGCATCATCCTGTGATCACATAAATATAAGACGTATGTATGACGTATGAATGAATAAAATCCTATGAACTACTTTTTAGATTTACGCGATACCATCAAACGGCTCAGTCCCGGCATCATCGTGCTGGCATTGATGGCGTCTATCATCGGCATCATCTTCATCACGAGCGCCACGAGCAGGTGGGACAATGCCTTCAAGTTCCCGCTCGTGCAGTCGGTCGCGCTACTCATCGGTCTGTTCGCGATGTTGCTCGTCGTGATACTCGAGTATGAGTACATCGCCAAGCTGTGGTTTATCCTGAGCGGCGCGTGTATGATCCTGCTCATACTCGTGCTGCGTTACGGCATCGGTGGCGAATCGACAGGTACTGTGGGTTGGTTCAGTTTTGGCGTGCTGTCGTTTCAGCCAGCCGAGGTCGCCAAGCTCGCATTCATCCTATCGTTCGCCAAGCACATCGACTTGGTGGGCGACGACATCAACAAGCCGCAAAACGTACTGCTGCTGATCGTACACATGGCGTTGCCGATTGGATTGGTGCTGTTGCAACCCGACTTTGGTACAGCGGTCGTGTACATGATCGTATTCGCGTCTATGCTGCTGTTCAGCGGTCTGCACTGGTTGTACATCGCGGGCGGCGGTATCGCAGGCGTGGGACTCGCGCTGTTCGCGTGGGCCAATTTCCTGAACAACATCCAAAAGGCACGCATTGTGACGTTCCTGAGTCGCGACCTTGCGACGGAAGCGCAGAAGTGGCACGTCGAGCAGTCTCTGATCGCGATTGGCAGCGGACGCGTATTCGGCAAGGGGTTATTCAATGGTTCGCAGATTCAGAGTGGCATGGTGCCGTCGGCGCACGCCGACTTCATCTTCGCGACCATCGGCGAGGAGGGCGGCATCATCTGGTGCGTCGTCGTCATCGTGATCATGTTCCTGATCATTGGATCGGCGTACGGCATCGCGATGAACGCCAAGAACAAACTCGGGCTGCTCATCGGCGTAGGCATCGCGACGATGTGGCTGTTCCACACCTATGAAAATATTGGCATGACCATGGAGCTCATGCCGATTACAGGGATACCGCTGCCCTTTATCAGTTACGGCGGCTCGTTCATCGTGACCAACTTCATCGCGCTCGGATTGCTGCTCAGCATAGAGATGCGGCCGAGAACGATTAACTTTTAGCACACGAACGGCCTTGACATTGCGCGTATGTCAGAGCAACATGCGCCGCAATGCATCCACATCGGTTACGGTATACGTCGCGCCGTGTTCAGTGAACTCGTCGGCACTACCGTAACCATAGAGTACGCCGCAACTGTCGATGCCATTGGCCTTGGCGCCCACGATATCGTGTAGTCTGTCGCCGATCATGAGCGCCTTGGATGCATCTGTTATGTTGGCCATACGCATGGCTTCGGCGACGACCTCGCGCTTGTCGACGCGGGTGCCGTCGAGTTCGCTACCTGATACATAGTCGAAGTATGGCGCGAGTCCGAAGTCCGCGAGTACTTGGTGTGCGAAAGGTAGCGCCTTGCTCGTCGCGACGATGAGTGTGTAGCCTGCGTCGCGCAAGTCGGCGAGCAGCGCAAGGATGCCGTCATATACATAACACTCGTGTATGCCCTTTTCGGAATAATACTCGCGATAGTACGCGACGGCGTTGTCGACCTCCTCGGGCGGCAGATGGGCATATTCGAGGAAACTCCTGATGAGGGGTGGGCCGATGAAGCAGTAGAGTTCGCGTCTGTCGGTATTGGTGATGCCATACTTGGCCAGCGCGTGCGCGACTGAGTTGGTGATGCCCTCGGCAGGATCGGTCAAGGTGCCGTCGAGGTCGAATAATAGATACTGATACTGTCTCATGTGCGTCCTTTCATCGTAACATTGTGGATAAAGATACAGCAATACCCCGCATGTGCAGGCGGGGTATTGCGCAATCTATCGTATTATGATATGATGCAGAATATAACCTATTCTAATGATACCACAGTGATATCCGTTTGTCAATCATTCGGCATGGTCGTCGGTAAGATCAGATGAAAGCACTGCAAAAACCATAGTGACAATCGGCTTAAAACATGATATAATATAGCGCAACACAAAATTTGACTTGGAGGTAGTATGAAACGCATTTTGTTTTTGGTCATCGCCGCCGCGTTGCTGTTGGCGGCATGTTCGACGGGTACGTCGGGCGACCAGTCTTGGAAAAAGATTCAGGATAAGAAAGAATTTATCCTTGGGTTTGACGATAGCTTCCCACCCATGGGTTTTGTTGACGAAGGCGGCAACTACGCGGGTTTTGACATCGACCTCGCAACTGAAGTATGCAATCGCCTCGGCATTACATTGAAACTCCAGCCCATCGATTGGAGCGCGAAAGAGCAGGAGTTGAATTCGGGCAACATCGACTGCATCTGGAACGGTATGACCATCACTGATGAGCGCAAGCAGGCGATGGCCATCTCCAAACCCTACCTTGCCAACAATCAGGTGCTCGTCGCGCGCATCGAGGATGGTTACAAGACCCGCGCCGACCTCGCGGGCAAGGCCGTTGCCTTGCAGGCCGGTTCGTCGGCCGCCGACGCGTTGGAGGCGGATACCGCGTTCAAGGCAAGCATCAAGGATGGCAAGCCCGTCGAGCTCAAAGAGAATATGATCGCACTGATGGATCTCGAGTCGGGCGGCGTGGACGCAGTCCTTATGGATGAGATCGTCGCGCGCTACTACATCGAAACGTCGGGCAAGAACTTCGCCGTACTCGAGGATAAGTTGGCCCCCGAGGAATACGGCATCGCGTTCCGTAAGGGCGATCTGCGGTTGCGCGGCAAGATCGAAGAGACGCTGTCGGCTATGGTGAAAGATGGCAAGATGGCGGAGATCGCGACCAAGTGGTTCGGCAAGGACATTACCGTTTACAAATAATACACAACAAGCAGTGGATGGATCCATCCGCTGCTTTATCTGCTTGATTCACCTATGTGGGATTTCTTATTAGAACAGTGGAATCTGCTCGCCCAGCCGTTTGGCGCGGGACTGCCATATACCATCGGCATCTTCGCGCTGACGCTGTTATTCTCGATACCGTTGGGCTTGGTCGTAGCTGCGCTGCAACTGTCGGGCAAACGTATCTTTGTGCTACCCATGCGCCTGTACGTGCTCGTTGTGCGCGGTACGCCGCTCATGCTGCAACTCATCTTCGTCTACTTCGCGCCGTACTACATATTCGGGGCGATGAATCTCTATGATCGATTCACAGCAGTCGTCATAGCGTTCTCGCTCAACTACGCCGCGTACTTCGCCGAGATCTTCCGCGGCGGCATCCTGTCGATCCCTGTGGGACAGTACGAGGCCGCGTCGGTACTCGGCTTCAACCGCCGACAGACGTTCTTTCACATCATACTGCCGCAGGTCATCAAACGCGTACTGCCGCCCATGTCCAACGAAGTCATCACGCTCGTCAAGGACACGGCGTTGGCGCAGGTCATCGGTATATCCGAGCTGCTCCGCGCGGCACAGAACGTGTCGTCGCGCACGGCCAACATCACGCCGCTATTCGCGGCAGGAGGCGTGTATCTGCTGCTCAACTTCGTCGTGACGCGCGTCTTGGGTACGGCCGAGAAGCGGCTGTCGTACTATAAATAATCACCCTGTTTTACACAACGTAAATCATGTCATTACTCACAGTAGAAAACGTACGCAAGTCCTTCGGCACGCTCGAGGTGCTCAAAGGGGTATCGGTATCCGTCAACGCGGGCGAGGTGCTGTCGGTCATCGGGCCGTCGGGTTCGGGCAAGTCGACGCTGTTGCGCTGCATCACGTTGCTCGAACGCGTCGACAGTGGCAGCATCGTCATCGATGGCCAGACCATGGTCGGTACACAGGGCGGCGTCACAACGTACGCCAACGAGAAGCAGCTGCACAGTCTTCGGATGCGCATCGGATTGGTATTCCAGAACTTTAATCTGTTCCCGCACCTATCCGTCCTCGAGAACATCACCGAGGCGCAGCGCATCGTCGCCAAGATCGGGCGCGAGGCGGCCAATGCGACGGCCATGTCGCTGCTTGACAAGATGGGTCTCGCGGACAAGCGCGACGCGTACCCGTGCGAGCTGTCGGGCGGACAGAGTCAGCGCGTCGCAATCGCGCGCGCACTCGCACTCAAACCCGTCGTGCTCTGCTTCGACGAGCCTACGTCCGCACTCGACCCCGAGCTGACAGGCGAGGTACTCCGCGCGATTCGGGCGCTCAAAGACGAGCATCTGACCATGGTCGTCGTCACACACGAGATGAGCTTCGCCAAAGAAGTATCTGATCACGTCGCATTCATGGATGGCGGCATACTCGCCGCCTACGGCACGCCGCGCGAGATCCTTGAGGATACCGCACATCCGAGGTTGCGCGCGTTCCTGAATAACGTAGATTGAAGAGGCAATCTATGCTCGATCTTGAAGTAATAGGCAAAGGCGCTACAACGACGGTCTATCGCGACGGCGACGTCGCCGTCAAACTCTACGTCGATACGCCGTTCGACTGGATCGAACACGAAGCCAAGGTACAGTCGTTTGCGCGCGACGCAGGCTTGTCTGTACCTGCCGTATTGGGCGTGCGCAGGATCTCCGAACGTGAGATTGCGCTCGATATGGCATATGTGGGGGGCAATCCACTGATACGCCCCGGGATGGATAAAGACGAGCGCAGAGAAGCCATCCGTACCTTGGCCGCGTTGCAATGCGGGATACATCAGATCGATGCAGACGGTCTGCCGAAGCAAGTGGATCAACTTGCGCGGAGAATCCAAAGCGTGCAAGGCTTGGACGACCAGCGCAAAGATGCGCTACTTGCACTGCTTCGGCGATTGGATGACGGTTCACGCAACCTGTGCCACGGCGACTTTCATCCGTTGAACGTACTCTTCGACGGCGTACAGCACTCCATCATCGACTGGGTCGATGCGACTGGCGGCAATCCGCTCGCCGACGCTTGTCGCACGTATCTGATCTTCAAGCAACATATAACACGTTCGGCAGGGACTTATTTACAGATGTTCTGCAAGCAATCCGGCGCAAAGCAGGAGGACGTACTCGCGTGGCTGCCCATCATTGCTGCCGCGCGTATGACGGAACATGCCGCCGATGGGCAACATGAGATGCTATTGCGCATGACCGAATTCAACGCGCCGACTTGATACGCAGTATTTTTTGTGTTATAATAGAAGTATACAATACGATTTTACGGAGGATCACATGCTGAAAGGCAATGCAATGGTAGGACAGTCCGGCGGCCCGTCGTCGGTTATCAACGGTTCCCTCGCGGGCGTCATCGCTGCGGCGATACAGTCCGACGCGATAGACACGATTTACGGCGCACGCCATGGCATCGAGGGCGTATTAGCGGAGCGCTTCATCAACCTGACTGAGCGCTTCACGGGCAACGACGACCTCAACACGCTGCGCAACACACCCGCCGCGTTCCTCGGTTCGTGCCGCCACAAGCTGCCGAACGAGTTCAACGATACGTTCGACAAGATCTTCGCTGTGTTTAAGAAGATGAACATCGCCTACTTCTTCTACATCGGCGGCAACGACTCGATGGATACCGTCCACAAGCTGTCGACCTACGCCAAGCAGATCAACTATCCGATCAACATCATCGGCGTACCCAAGACGATTGACAACGACCTTGCGATCACGGATCACACACCGGGCTTTGGCTCGGCTGCGAAGTACATCGCTTCGTCGGTACGTGAGATCACGTTGGATTCCAAGGTATATGATTTCCCCACTGTGACGATAATAGAGATCATGGGACGCAACGCCGGTTGGCTGACTGCCGCTGCCGCTATGGCGCGTACACCGTCGCAACCCGCACCGCACCTGATCTATCTGCCCGAGTTCGCGTTCGACCTCGACAAGTTCGTCGCCGACATCGAAGCTGTATCCAAGCAGTACAAGAACGTCATCGCCGTCGTATCCGAGGGTCTTAAGTTCCCCGATGGCAAGTACGTCTGCGAAGGACAGTCGCAGGGCAAGAAGGATTCGTTCGGTCATGCACAGCTGTCGGGTACGGCGCGCGTATTGGGTTCGGTGATCTCCGAGAAGTTCGGCTGGAAGGTGCGCAACATCGAGTTCAGTCTGTTGCAGCGTTGCGCGTCGCACCTGTCATCCAAGACCGACCGCGATGAGGCGTTTGAGATCGGTAAGGCGGGCGTTGCCGCAGCTACGTCGGGCGAGACGGGCAAGATGATGTACTTCAAGCGCGTATCCGACAAACCGTATCAGATCGCGATTGAGTCGTACGACATCGGCCAAATCGCCAACGTCGAGCGCGTGATTCCGCGCGAGTGGGTCAACGACGCGTGCAACGACGTGTTGCAGCCGTGCATCGACTACATGCTGCCGCTGATTCAGGGCGAGTGCGAGATTCAGTACAAAGACGGTATGCCTGTATACCTGACCATCGAAGAATAACAAATCGAGCGCTATGCCAGATATCGAAAAGATCGTAGACAAGATGCGGAGACAATCCAACGGTATACGATATGCCGAAGCGCATCGAGTGCTGACGCATTATGGATATGCGTTTGCCAGACAAAACGGCTCACATATGCAATATAGAAATGCGAGCGGTGATGTTGTTACGATCAAATACAAGAGGGATACCATTAAATCTTGTTATGTAAACGATATTTTGTGGAGAATAGGGGGGTTAACAATGACAGTGCGTGAGTATATGTTGCTGCCATACACATACGTCATCGAACCTGTATCAGACGAAAGCGGCGACTACTTTGTAGGCAAAGTGCTTGAGCTTGACGGGTGCATGACGGATGGTGATACCGCCGCAGAAACCTTCCGTAACCTACTTGAGGCTATGGAGGGCTATATTGAAACCAAGCTCGAAGGTGGTTTTCCTGTTCCTATCAACCATCTTGCCAAACCATATATCCACAAACTAACAGCATCATAGATTTCTATAGATTCCCAACTTGACATAGCGCGCGATTTATGCTACAATATAACTAAATAATTGAACCCTATATGGACAATCCACAGCTTAATCACAATAATAGCCACACGCGTATCCTCGGCGTAGACTACGGTTCGAGCCACACGGGCTTGGCTGTCAGCGATACCATGTGTATCACGGCGCAGGGGATCGGCACGTTCGACAGTACGTCGATGCGCAAGACTGCGCAGCATGTTGCGGCATTGGCTGCAGAATACAGCGTATGCGAGATTGTCGTGGGTTATCCTAAGAACATGAACAACACCATCGGCGAGCGAGCCGCACTCAGCGAAAAGTTTGCTGATATGCTCGGACGGATCTGCGATGTACCGGTCACGTTGTGGGATGAACGTCTGACGACAGTCAGCGCGATCCGCACGTTGAACGAGACGAATACGCGCGGTAAGAAGCGGAAGGCTGCCGTCAACACCATCGCCGCCGTGCTGATACTGCAAAATTACCTCGACTACAAACGGCCTTCGACGTCGACGCCGGTTCTCTGATGCCTTCAACCCGCTATAATTAAATATCAATTTAACTTAAGGGCATTACCCCTAAATTAAATTGCGGGTTGAAACTAATACGATTGGATTGCAATTATGGCAGAACATTTAGATGTACAGGAGTTTAACAACATTGAGCTGTACGACGAAAACGATGAGTCTATCTCGTTTACGTGTTTGGATGCAATGATGCTCAATGAAAAGCTATATCTCGTACTTGCGCACGAGTGCGCAGACGAGAACGGCGAGTCGCCCGAAGATCATGATCACGACCATGAAGACGATGAGTATGATTGCTTGATCTACATCATGTCGGTCGCGACCGGGAGTGATGCGGACGGCGAGTACGAAACGCTCGAGGTCGTCACGGACGAGTTGGAGTTGCAGGAAGTATTTGATGAGTTCCGCCGCTTCTCTGGCGATGAATATGACGTCGTAGAGGATTGATCTATGTCGGTGTCTCACGGCATCCTATAGAATCTCCTGCAGTGTACGTACGTTAAGTACTATTTATAACCAACAGAGTTACATCGGGAGTCACGGCTCGGCGACTGGTGAGCACGCCCCTACGGTTAGGGGAAGCCTAAAGGTCGTCGGCGGACACCCACCTGCATATGCAGGTTGTAAATCTACTTAGTTACGGCACAGGTGGGAGAACCACGAATGCGTCGGTTGCGCGTTCAAACGGCGCGAACCGTTGATGTAGCTCGCGTGAGTGAGCTAATATGTATGACCCAATCTCGGTTTTTGATGAAATCGGGATTGGGTTTTTGATTTTATAGATCAGGACAGCAATGCCTCGCGCCACAGCGCCGTCTTTTGCGCGACGGTCAGGTTGGCGCGCGCAGGACTCGTCGACGGCAGCCGTATGGTTGGGATGTCGATGTGTCTGAACCACTTCCGAAACAGCGACGCGGCCTTGTCGCCGTTGAGCAGTACCTTGCGTATGTCAGGGTGTGCGGCGAAGAATGCGTCAAAGTCGTTGGGTACCGCATGTTTGATGTCGGCGTCCAACGAGCCGTGACGTTCGGCATAGTGGATCACGTCCCACAGTGCGATGCCGCTCTGCATGAGCATGGCACGCTTGTCCGCATACTGCGTCGGCGGCGGCTCGCAGCCGAGCAGATCACTCATGATGCGCCAGAACTGATT
>CAYPOE010000031.1:0-12853 GCA_964412285.1 uncultured Eubacteriales bacterium
CTGTATTCTGCAAGTCGAAACGTTCTGTGATTTGCAAGTCCATGGTCTGTGGAAGTGTTGTGGAAATTTGGGAAAACTCCTAATTTTATATAACTTACGTGTATGTTTTACAGCAATTTTAATGTTACACAATTGTTAATTTACTTACATTAAAAAAACATATTTGTCGAATTACGAATGTATCAGCATCAAGTTCGCCCAATATGGCAATATAGTTTCATATAACAAAATATTCTGTCGAATTATGTCTAAAATATTCTCTTGCTATGCACTATGTACCACTATATAATGATGATAAATCAAGACATATCGTGCGCGCCTTTATGTCAACTCAATATAAACAGACAACCGCTTCTGCAATACGATTTTGTAACCAACTGTACCACAACACCAACGCTTAAACCGCCGCTGTGTTGAACCTATGCAACATAACGGCAACCACTCTATCATGCCATGACATACACGACATCCGCAAAACTGCCTACGCAAAACGCAACACTCACCATCGACTACATCGTGACGCCCGACGCGGTCTATGACACCCAAGATGGGGATCTGCCCGACTTCATGTACGGACTCACGGTTAACGTCACACCCACAGGCGAACGCGTCACCGTGCCCTGCATCTCTCCCGATGCCCACATCGTCATGGACATCGCGGATACCTTGTGCCGCAACACCGTTACGCCTACGCACCTGTTGGATATACTCGAGGACTTGCTGGATTAATCGGCGCACTGCCGGCACAGTGTATGGCGCACCGCACAGGCCTGTCGCCATACACGCGCCACACTCGCGCACAATCCACAAGCATCTGCACACAACACCGCCTGATAGATGGCCACCGTGACCACCACCTGCCACGCGATCCCCAACCTGCCGCCTATGCACGCGATCACCAATGGTGATACCCAACGCAGCAATCCCGTGGCGGCGTGCAATACAGTGCTGTGTCTACAGCTCCACACCGACCAAATCGCCGTAATGACGCACAACGGTACGGTACAGAGTGCGACTGCACCCAACACCAAATGTCCGCCCAACATGAGTACGACCGCCGTCACGACGAACATCGTACGCGGCAGACTCGAACACAACACATCTAACATGCGCTCGCGCGTCGCCAACGACCACAATACCGAGGGAGGCAGTAGGCCGTCGTGCCTGCGATACAGCGTCAGCGCGCGGCGGTGTGTATACAGGCGCGACACTCTACGCGACAGCGCAACGCATACGTACGGCAATGCGATGCATGCGGTCAAGAATCCGGCCAACGCCAGCGCCCACATGTACATCGCATCGTCTTGTCCGACCAACGTCTCGCACAGCGCGGCGGCGTAGATCACAGCCAATGCGCGCGCCGCCGTCAGTGCGGCCGCAAAGAGCACTGATAGGCAACACAACGCGATCAGGTGTACGACGCCGCCCGCGGCAAATATGCCTTTCGCAATCTTTAACATGATAACAGTTTTCAGTCCAGAGGCCATAGACCAGCGTCGAACTCAGAACCAGAAGTCAAACTCGACGCCGCACATATCGACGGTATCGCCCTCTTGGATCCCCATCGCCGTGAGTCGGTCGATAACGCCCGACAGGCGCAGTGCGCGCTGGAAGTAGCCGAGCGAATCCTCGCGCGTGAAATTGGTCGCGTAGATCAGATCCTCGGCCCATTCGCCCGTAATATAGTAGACGCCACCCTCGCACACGATGTTGATCTCGCCCGGTGTCTGCGCGACGTCCTCCTCTACGCTGATGACGGGCTTCTCGATCTCCTGTAGCATCTGGTGTATCGTGCGAATCAGTTCATCTACGCCTTGGCGTGCGACGGACGAGATGGGTATGAACGGATAGCCCGCATCCTGCACGGCCTGTGCCAAGCGGTCGACATGCTCGGTCGATACATCGCACTTGCTGCCCACAACGATCTGCGCCTTGCTCGGCAGATTATCGCCGTAGCGCGACAGCTCGTCCTGTATCGTCAGAAAGTCCTGCACCGCGTCGCGACCCTCGCACTGCGACGCATCGACGAGATGCAGCAGCAACCGCGTGCGCGACGCGTGCCGCAGGAAATCCTGCCCCAAGCCCACGCCCTCGGCCGCACCCTCGATGATGCCCGGGAGATCGGCGAGTACGATGTCGCTATCGTAGACACGGAGTACGCCAAGGTTGGGGGACAGCGTCGTAAAGTGATAGTTGGCGATGCGCGGTCGCGCGTTGGTCAATACGGACAGCAGCGTCGACTTGCCCACGTTGGGGAAACCAATCAACCCCACGTCGGCGATGAGCCGCAGTTCGAGCGTGATGCGACGCTCGCGCCCACGCTTGCCGGGCTTGGCGAAGTTGGGCGTCTGGCGACGCGGCGTCGCGAAGTGTGCGTTGCCCGCGCCGCCGCGTCCACCCGCAGCCACGACGAATCGCGCGTTGTTCTCAGACAGGTCGGCGATGATGCGCCCTGTGTCATCGTCGCGTACGATGGTGCCGCGCGGTACCTTGATCAGCAGCGGGTCGGCGTCGGCGCCTGTGCAGTTTTTACCACTGCCGTTGACGCCGCCCTGTGCGGCATACTTGCGTTTGTAGCGGAAGTCCATGAGTGTGGACATCGACGGATCAACAATAAGGACGCAGTCGCCACCGCGTCCCCCATTGCCGCCGTCAGGCCCGCCGGCGGCTACATACTTCTCACGGTGGAACGACACGCAGCCGTCCCCACCCTTGCCGCCGCAGACCTCGATGTGCGCTATATCAATAAACATTATATTCGATGCGTTAAGCGTTTACGGTCTCGATGATGCTGACCTGTTTCTTGCTCTTGCCGTAACGGTGGAACTTAACCGTACCGTCGACGAGTGCGAACAGCGTATCGTCGCTGCCGATCCCGACGTTCTGACCCGGATGGATGTGTGTGCCGCGCTGGCGCACGAGGATGTTACCCGCGAGTACGGTCTGGCCGTCGCCGCGCTTGACGCCGAGTCGCTGTGCCGCGGAGTCGCGGCCGTTTTTGGTACTACCTACGCCTTTTTTATGTGCCATCTATATTCACCTTCCTCTATGATTCGATTTACTTCGTGATCTCGACGATCTCGCACTTGGTATACTGCTGTCTGTGACCCTGCTTGCGGCGATAGTTCTTCTTGGCCTTCATCTTGAACACGACGATCTTCTTCTGTTTGCCGTGCTTGACGATCTTCACCTTGACCTTCGCGCCATTGACGTACGGCGCGCCCATCGTGACGTTGCCGTCTTCGCCGATCAGCAGCACCTTGTCGAACTCGTAGTAACCCTCTGCGTCGACGTGCAGACGTTCGGTATACAGCGTATCGCCGACCTGAACGCGTGCCTGCTTGCCGCCGGCTTCAATGATTGCGTACATATGATCTCCCTCATCGGATATTCGCCGAATGCGGGTAGCTTTGTTGCAGCGTTTGTGACCCGATCCGTGCGTTGGCGCAATTGACATACAATTGCACTTCTATATTATACTACTGTTTGTTTCGGGTGTCAAGTCCCGAAAAAACCCGGCAAATCACTAATACCTGTTGAGCTTACTCGCCGCGTCCTGCATGAGATCGGGGATGGGCAGGTTGTACGGGCAGCGCTGCGTACATGCACCACACGCGATGCACTGATCCGCCGTACGATCCGCCGAGACCTTCTGTGTATACTCGTTTGTGATGTCATGCATCTGTGACCAGTCGACGTAACCGAACACCTCCCACCGATTATAGAGTTGCAGCACCGTAGGGATGGGGATGCCTTTCGGGCACGGCATACAGTAGCCGCAGCCGCGACAGTAGTTCTGTCCGCCGAAGCTGATCCGCGCAGTCAGCGCGTCGCGCGCGTCGTCTGTCATATCCGCACCCGTATCGCCTACCGACAGTGCCGTATCGACATACTCGATCCGATCCAGTCCCGGGATTACACTGGCGACGTACGGGTTGGATACGGCGAACGTCAAGCACTCTTTGGCCCCGACTGAAAACCCCAACTGCTTAGAGCGTTCTTCGCAGAGGATGCCGCCACCGAGCGGCTTCATGACGACGACGCCGACGTCCAACTGCTTGCAGAGCGGCAGCAGCACGTCCTCCACCTGCCGTGCGATGGGACTGTACGCGAGCATAGCGACCTCGAATACGCCGGTTTCGAGCAAAATCTTGCCCATGCCGCAATCGTGCGTGGATATGCCCAAATGCTTGACGCGACCGTCGCGCTTGAGCGACTGAAAATAGTCGAAGATGCCGTTGGTCTGCACGCGTTCCCAGACTTCGGGCGTGCTGACATCGTGCAGGTAGAGTATGTCGAGGCAGTCGGTGCGCAGATATTCCAGCGTATTCTCGAACCCTGCGACGAACTTGTCATACTTGCGATGAATATTCTTGGATGAGACGTACACTTGATCCCGCAGACCGAGCGTGTGGATCGCCTCACCGATCCTGCTCTCGCTATCGCCGTAGTTGAGCGCGGTGTCGATATAATTCATGCCGCCGTCCACTGCGCGCTCGATCAGTGCGTTGACGAGCGATTGATCCAAGCCGTCGAGCTTGAGACCCCCGAATCCAATTTGTGATAGGTTGAGGTTGGTCTTCCCCAATCGTCTATATTGCATAGTACCTCCGTATAGATTTATAGCGTCAATGTCTGTGTATCGAACCCATCTGCGGTAGCCGTAACCACGATGTCGCCCGATGCATCCGTGCGGCGTATCACGGCGAGCAGCCTGCCGTCGAACGCCGTGCGCGTGTCGTCGAAGAAGTTTTGCGTACTCGTGGGATCGGCGGTACCGTAGCCCGCGAGTACACCCGCACCCTCCACCTTCAGCGTGACCGCCGTGTCGGCAAACCTATTCAGACGACCTTGATCGTCGGTGATGTCAACGTGCAGATAGACCAGTTGACCACCGGACGCCTCCGTCCACAGTTTGAGCGACGCGGCATGATCCGCCGATTGCAACGTAGTATGCGATACCTCCGTGCCGTCGCGATACGCCACGGCTTTGAGTACGCCCGGCTGATATACGGTATCGAATACAGCTTTATTCGGCATGACTTCGCCGACCGCCTTGCGCTGAATCAACATATCGTCGAGATACAGCGCAACCTCTTTCGCATCGGCATAGACCTCGACCACAATTGGCTTGCCCTCGTAGCCCGGCCACGTCCAACTCTCGATGGCGTCCGACCAGCTCCAATTCGTCGTACGCGGCACCTTGCCGTAATGCTGCGGACGACATACGGCGATGTATGGCGTATTGCGCAGCCCCCACGCGATCTCGCGGTAGTACGACTGCGGGCGGCGGTCGCCGCAGATGTCGAAGTCGCCGCAGTACGCCATGTACCATGGGTATGGCGCACCGTGACCGCCGGGTTTGCCCGAGTAGTCGATCAACCCGACGCCGGGTTCGCCAAGAAAGTCCCAACCCGTCCAACAGAAGTCGCCGATTACGTGCGGTAGCCGCTCGATCAACGACCAGTTCTGCTTGATCTGCAATTGATTCGTTTCAGATCCCACGATGACGCGGTTGGGATATGCCGCGCCGTCGGACTCGTACCGCGCGTCCATGTAGTTGTAACCCGCGATGTCGGCGTCGGCGTAGACCTGTTCCGTCGCCTTGGTCACGATGTCGTGCGACATGACCTCGCCGAGGTGCGCGTCGAGCAATGCGAACGGGCTCTTTTGCGCGAGCGCCGCACTCTCTGGGTGACGCGCCGCAATCTCGCCCAATATCTTGGGCAGATCGTCGATGACCGAGAAGAATCCGTTGATCGCATTGATCGTGTAGCGGCTGTTGTCAAGTGCGCGGATGTACGCGAGGATCTCGCGGTGTAAGATCGCACCGTACCCATTGCCCGTCTCCATGATCTCATTGCCCGTGCTGTACGCAAATACGCACGGGTGGTTGTAGTCCTTGTCGACCATGGATTTCACGACGTCGCGCCAACACTCATCGAAGTATATTGAGTTGTCGTACGACTGCTTGGGTGTATTCCATGCGTCGGATAATTCGTCCATGACGAGCAGACCAATCTTGTCGCACGCGCGCAGCATCGCTTTGGATACAGGATTGTGTGCGCTGCGGATCGCGTTGAAGCCCGCTTGCTTCATCTTATATGCGCGGCGATACTCGACTTCGTCGAACGTCGCCGCGCCGAGTATGCCTGCGTCGTGGTGGATGCAGCCGCCGCGCAGCTTGACCGTCTTGCCGTTGATGCGCAGTCCGTGCGCGCTGTCGACCGTGAGTTCGCGTATGCCGAACGCGACTTCGTCAGCGTCACTGCATACGCCGTCCGTAACCACGGTACACCGCGCCACATACAGGTACGGTGCGTCGAGATCCCAACGCATCGGATGATGCATCAGCATACGCCGCCGTACCGTGACGACAGTACCGCCGTTCAGCGTAATCGGTGATACGTCGGCCGCGACGCAGACGCCGTCCGCGTCGAGCAGTTCAACTTTGAGCATAGCATTGGCGCGATTGAGGCCGTTGTACTGAAGATTCACATTGACGTGAGCGTGTGCGTCGGTTGCGCCGACGTGTGCGCAGTCGACTTTGATACCGTCGGGTGTGACGAACACACCGTCGCCTTTATATAAGAATACATCGCGGTAAATGCCGCTGCCGCAGTACCAGCGCGACGAGTCGCGCGGGTCGGTCTTGGCGACGACCTTGATCTCGTTCTCTGCACCATAGCGCAATAGGTGGTTGATGCGCACATAGAAGCGGTTGTAGCTGTACAGATTCTTGCCCGCGAATTCACCGTTGACGTAGACGAACGCATGTTGGCTCACGCCCTCGAACCCGAGCAGTAGCTCTTTGGCCTCATCGGCGGCGTCGGCGAAGTATCGCTTTATGTAAACATATACGCCGCCCGGGTAGTAACCAAACCCACTGTGATTGCACTCATTGCGCGATTGCAGGATCATCGCGTCATGCGGCAGCGTCACGTCCATGCCGCCACCCGTGCCGCCGAACAGTTGTTCGCCTACCCGGAACGTCCAGCCCTCATTGAAACAGATCCGTTGCATACAGATGCCTCCGTTCTATGATTTCAAATCGATTTCAAATCCTTTGCGCAGTGCGCAGGATGATCTCTTCCTGCAACGCCTTGGATAGCCGCGTGAAATAATCCGAGTATCCGCCAACCCGCACGACGAGTGAGCGGTACGCGTCGGGATTGCGCCGCGCCTGTTTGAGTACCTCGGCGTCGCACACATTGATTTGCAACTGCTGCCCACCCTGCGCGAAGTATCGCACGAACAGATCCCGCATGTTGCCGCGCGTACGTTCGTCGCCGAACATGGACGGCAGGAACAGCAGGTTGAGTACGACACTCGTGAGCAGGTAGTCGCCGACAGGCAATGTGAGTACGGAGTTCATCAGCGCCGTAGGCCCGTTACGGTCGTACCCCTGCGACGCGCCAGCCGAATCCGCCAGCACGGTACGCGCATGTCGACCGTCGGCCGTAGCGCCTACATTTGCGCCGCAGTACTCGTGCGCGACAAAGATGACCTCGCCCGGCACATACACGCCACCCAAGCACGCCTCCGACGCATTGAACGCGGCGTAGAGCCGTCGCGCGACGTCGGCGCGCAGTGCGTCAACCTCAGGTATGTCGTTGCCAAACTTGGGCAGACGCTTGAGGTATGCGCGCACGTCGGCATATCCGTCGAAGTCGGCGCGCAACGCCTCGCGAACCTGATCCAGCGTGTAGCGTTTGTCGTCGTACACTGCGCGCTTGATCGCGTAGAGATGGTCGGCGGCGTTGGTGATGCCAATGAGTTCGAGTTCGATGTTGTTGTACCGCGCACCGCCGCCGAAGATGTTCTCACCCTTGGACAGGCAGTCGCGTATGAACAGCGTGCGCATGTTGTAGCCCTCGCACGACGCGCGGTACCGCAGTTCTTTCTCGTGCAGGGACACCTCGAGTCCGACGTAGTACTCGAGTTGCTCGCAGAAACTCCGATACAATGCATCAAACGTCTCGAACTCGGTGGGGTAGGTTTGCGACGACACCTGCGTGTCGGTCAACGGATCATACCCGCCATACAACGCGAGTTCGGCGACCTTCGCCGCATTGTAGATGCCGACGTCGTTGTAGAAGTTGCACAGCCCGGGTATCATGATCTGACTACATCCCGCGAGGCAGTACCCGCGCGCATGTTCGAGCGGCACGCCGTGGCGCACGAGGTTGGTCACGTACAGGCTGTCGTTGTACAGTGCAGGCAGTCCAATGCCCGACGCGATACAGTTGAGCGCGGCATCCCAAATGTCGACGGGCATACTCTGGGTCACGCGCAGGCAGAGGTTGGGGCCTTTGTACCCGAGTTCCCGCGTTACATCGATGATGATGCGCGTGAGCGGCGTGTAGAAGTCGTTGCCGTCGGCGTCGGTACCGCCGATCGTCATGTTCTGGATGGACTCGACAGCCTCGACCTTGAGCAGCATCTCGCAGACGATGGCCTTGGCCGCGTCGTAGTCGAGCGTGCCGTCGGCGACGTCGGCGCGGTAGAACGGGTCGAGGTAGTGGTCGAACCGTCCGAACGAGTCTGTGCCGTTGAGCAGGTGCAGAATCCAGACGAGCTGCACTGCGTCGCGGAACCCGCGCGGCGGTTGGTGCGCGATGCGCGCGAGGGCATCGGCGACGGCAGGATTGTCGCGCTCCACCTCGGCGTATCGCTCGATCAGCCCCTGCATCGCCCGCAACTGTATCGACAGCGCGTCGTAGAACGCGGCTTCGTGGGTATGAATGCGACGGCAACGTTCGAGGTCGCGCGCGTAGCCGTCCAGTCCGATGCGCAGGATGCGCTCGAAATCGAGGATCATGTGTCCGCCGAACCACGTACTCGTCGCCGCACCCGCCGCAATCGAGCGCAGTTCAGCGTCGTCGTATACAGCAGGGTCGGCGGGCTTGTACGCGATGGCTCGAACGCGTTCGGCCTCGACCTGTATGCATGTGTCGCCCTCGGCAGCCAATGTATCGACAGCCGCATCGTTGACGACGGTGCCGCTGCCGTAGTGGAAGTACACGGCTTCGTTGTGCCGCAGTACACCGGCAATCATCTCGCCCGGACATACGTCGAGGGGTACACACTCGTACCACGCGGCGTGCGCGTACGCCTCGCGCAGCATAGGGGATGCATCGATGTGCGCGAGGTACGCGTCGAGGTAGTGCCGCGTCGCATGTGGCTGCGCCCATGTCGCACGCCACGCTTCAAAGTGTTGTTTGCGTTGGGTCATGTTCATAAATACTCACCTCGCCCTTGATACGCTTGAACTTAAATAGATGGTTTGTTTATTATATCATGGATTCTGACTGATGGCAATTTATGTTGTATCCTACAAATTGTTATGATATAATGAATCACTCAATACCCAACACCAACAAACTCCATCGGAGGTACCACCATGTCCAACAGAGATTACCGAAACCCACAGTCGTGGGAGATTTACAGCGCGTATATCGGCGATTTGGGTACGCTGCCATTTAGTTTTGTATACAATAACAAACGTTATACCGGATTTGATCAACGCAACTTTACATCCAAGAATCACAGCTACGACGAGGCCAACGGCAAACGGCGCGACACGTTCACACTACAGGCCGACGACAACCTCACCGTTGTCGTCGATATGGCCTACTATGAGGCGTATGGCGCGTACGAGTGGACGGTGTGGTTTAAGAACATAGGTACATCGAATACCGGCGTGATCCATTCGATCAAGGCGGCGGATATGCGCTTGGAAGGCAGTAAGCCGACGGTGCGCGGCATCCTCGGCGACCTCGTCAACCTGTATCGCCCGTATGAACACGCATTGAGTGAGGGCGGCGTATGCTTTGCATCTACGCGCGGGCGGCCTACGCATATGTGGTTCCCGTACTTTAACTTGGAACACGGCGACGGCGGTACGCTGATCTCGTTGGGTTGGGGCGGCACGTGGAGTGCGTCTTTCTGCGCTGACTACGGCGGCGATACGACGCTGTTCACAGCGACAGGCACATTGGATCTTTGCACCTACTTAAAGCCCGGCGAGGCGATACGTTCCCCGCTCATGACGTTTGTGCCATACACGGTGCGCGACGAGACCTACGCGACCAATCTTTGGCGCAGCTTCTACATCGACTGCAATCTGCCGCGCCGCAACGCCGCACGTGACGCGTTGGAGCCGTTCAGTACGGTGTGTTTCAGCAATGATACAGGACTGCCCAACTCCGACGGCAGCATATCCGAACGGCACTTCACATGGAAGCCGTCGCTCGACAAGATGCTGAGCGAGGGCATTCGCCCCGACTACCGCTGGGTTGACGCGGGTTGGTACTGCGACCCGCACGGGCAGACCGTACCGTCGGACTGGTGGGGTACTGTGGGTACGTGGCAGGTCGATCAGGAGAAGTGGCCCAACGGTACGTTCCGCGAGGCGGTGGACGTCGCACGTTCGCACGGCATCAAGACGTTGCTCTGGTTCGAGCCAGAGCGCGTGACGCAGGTGGACGGCTTGGTGCAGAACTACGGTTATAAGGCCGAATGGGGTCTGGCGCTCGATGATCGGACGATCTTCAACAACATCGGCGACGACGACTGCTTACAGTGGACGCTCGACCGCATCCTGTCGACGATGGGCGCGAACGACCTCGATATGTATCGCGAGGACAACAACAATCATCCCGCCCCGCACTGGGCGTTGGGTGACGAACGAGAAGGCGAAGGCCGCTATGGCATCACCGAGAACAAGGCCGTGGTTGGGCATTACAAACTCTGGGACGGCATCATCGCCGATTGTGCAAAGCGCGGCAGGGATACGTTCGTCGACTCATGTGCGAGCGGCGGCGGGCGCAATGATCTCGAGTCCATGCGCCGAGGGATACCGCTGCTCCGCAGCGATTCCGACCGTACGACGACGGCGATTCGCCTGTCGATGAACACGGCCTTCAACAAGTGGATCCCGTTCTGTGGTACCATCGCGACGGAACAGCCCGATCAACTGTCGCCCGACGGCGTGCGCGACCCGTATATCCTGCGCGCATCGTATAACCCCGTGTTCATCACAGGCGCACAGTGGACGCAGAACCCCAACGAGACAATCGACGTATTGCGCGGGGGCTTTGTGGAGTGGGAGAAGGTCAAGATGTATCTATTGAAGGACTTCTACACACTAACTCCGTGGAACGCACCCGAGGATCGCACACACTGGACGAGTTACCTGTACTTTGATCCCGAGATCGAGAGCGGCGCACTGTTCGCGTTCCGCATGGAGGAATGTACCGATGAAAGCTGCACGATTCAGCTGCCCATGCTGCATGGGGCGCATACGTATGAGCTGACCGATGCAGATTGCGGCTCGATCGGACAATTCTCGGGTGCAGCGTTGGCCGAGGGCTACACGTTCACGAGCGAGCATCCGCGTACGGCAACACTCATCTATATCACTCGCCGATCATAAATCAAATAGAATTCATCAGCACACAACAACATACCCCAAATCAACGATACTCGATGGCTCCACATAAGTGAAATTTCGCAAACCGCTTCAGGCAGTCGGCTACCGCTGCCTGAAGCTTTTTGGTTTGCTTCACGCCGTCCTCGTACCAGATATTCTTGACTACGAGCGTGCAGGTCTTTCTGTCGACGACCGCCTCTACGCGCCCTGCGAAGCCGTCGCCGTACAGCATGGGCAGTACATAGAAACCGTACTTGCGCTTGTCGGGCGGCGTATAGATCTCCCACGTGTACTCGAAATCAAACAACGCCTTGATGAGCTTGCGATCCCAGATGAAGCAATCGAGCGGCGCAATGAGTTCGCAGCGCGGCTTGTATGCCTGATCTCGCAGCACGGTCTCGATGAGCGGCTCGTCCTCTGTACGCCCATACAGTGTATCCTTCATGCCGTCGACTTTGACCTCGATGATGCGCCCCTCCTCGAGCAACTGCCCAAAGATCGCGTTGCGCTGTGGGGATTTGAGTCCCCAGATGTTCAGCCACGCGTCAGATGGGCGGTTCCACAGCAAACCCACTGCGCCGATGCGCCGGAGCACCCGCCACTTCTGGTGCGCGTTTTCGTCAGACAGCGGGTCGGGGGCATCGAGCAGTGCGGCAGGCAGGTACCTTTCGGCGAGGTCGTAGTATTTGCGCGAACCCTTTTTGTGATGTATGACGAGTGCGCCAGTCGAATACATCTGTTCTAACACCGAGCGAGACAGGTTGTTGCCCGCGCTCCAGTGAATCGCCGACTGCCAATAAAAGTCGCCCTCGAGCTGTATGTCGTCCGAACAGACAGCGCCATTCTGTTCAATCCACGCGCGCACCTGGACGATCGGCGCGTGCATCTCGGGATACCGCGCCTCGTGCTGCCGCGCCGCGTTGCGATAGCGCCCGAAGTATGGCCAGTCCTCGACAGGGATGATCGAGAGATTCTTGTCCGGGTAGTCGACCAACATGCGGTCGCTGTACAGCAGCTCATCCAACATCTGCTTAGTAAAGCCCTTGACGCGCGACTGCAAAACCAATTCGGCATTCTTGCCGCAAGAGTCCACTGGATCATATTGGATACATCCGGCCTGTCGGATGAAGTCCAGTGCGCCCTGTTTGCCGATGAACCTATGTTTGCCCAACAGTCCGTGCTTGTAGAGCAGAAACTGTCGAGCCTGCTGATGAGTAAATGGAATCATGGGTTAAAAGGGTTCTGAACCAAACGGTTTCCTGTTCATGCAATCTTGGTTCGCCATTTCTCGATGCCTCTGTAATCTGTGATCTGTTATCTGTTATCTGTGATCCGATGATTTTATTATAACAGCAGTGTGCAACTAATACTAACCTCCAATAAAACACTGGACAAATACCAACAAATGCGTTAGAATAC
>CAYPOE010000032.1:0-12631 GCA_964412285.1 uncultured Eubacteriales bacterium
AGCTATCTTGCGGATAAGGCTCAATGTATCTTATACAATAATTATACCACGCAGTGAGTCAATAGTCAACGATCACGACGATTTCGCATTAGATGATCTCGCAATAGTCTTTGTCGGGCAGCTGCGGGAACGGTGCGAACGGCAGCGTCTGGTACCAGTACGCGACCGATGCGATGTCGTCCATGAGCGGCAGATAGCGTCCACCGCTGCGCCAACCGAGCGCCTGAATCGTGACCTTGAGGTCGGACTCGAAGCGAATGGGATCCGTGATGTGCCAGCGGTACATGTTGAAGCGCTGCTGCACGCGGTACAGGCTCGTGCGCTCGATCTTGTTGAAACCCGCGTACGGCGTACTGAACTCGACGTACTCGTGTTCGACGGGATGCTCAAAGTCGTACGAACCGCAGAAGTAGTCCTCGGTACCCGTGCCGCAGATTGTCGGATACTCGCCGTCTCCGTCCATGAAGAACTTGATCTCGCCTTCGCCCCACCAGCCGTTGTTGTTCACGCCCCACGCCATGTGCGTGCCGACGTAGTGACCCTTCCCCTGAATGCCGTCGACGATCGTATATACGTCTTTGTAGGGCAGCGGATTGACGCGTCGGAATTGCGCGTGGAAGTACGCCGCGTCCTCGGGTATGTCGCACTCGCTGTAGTCGATCTGGTAGAAGAAGACGCGCTCTTCGGTGCTGCGGTTCTCGACCGTGATGTACGCGCGCTTGCGGAACGGCATCGTCCAGTAGCAGTTGAACGCGCTGCCAGGGTTCACGCATACGGCGAGGGAGTTGATCTGGCGGTACTCACCCCACCCCGACGCGAAGAAGTCGCCGAGCGGACACTCGACCGATGGATGCGCATTGTCATCCCAGTACATGCGGAGGATATAGTCGCGCCACGGCCCCTGTGGCGTGATCCAGATGTGATTGATCGCACCGCTGCCGCCGATGTCGGCGAGTACGGCGGTCTCGCCCGCGGGGATGCGGATGTACGGGCTGACCTTCCAGCCTCTGCCGAGGTCGCGCGCGCAGGAACCCGCAACGCCGTCGGCGACTTCGCACATGCCGCCCATACCCTTTGCGCCCGTGCGGTTCTCACCGCAGATCGAACGCGTACGCGCATTCGACAGCGTGTGCAGGTTGTGCATATTGGTGCCTAATCCGTTGAACATGGGAATGCTCCTTTATGGATAAGAGTTTGATGGATAAGAGTTTGATGGATAGCGTAGCGTGTACTGCGTTTGACTTCAGGCTTTCTGCGTTTCGACGTGCTTCATCGCGGTCAAGGTCTTGTCGAGCAGTTCGTCGAGCGTCCAGCCCAACATCTCCGCACCCTGCGCGATGACGTCGCGCGAGCAGCCCGCCGCGAACTTCTTGTCCTTGAACTTCTTCTTGAGCGACGATAACTCCATATCGGAACACGACTTGCTCGGACGCATGAGCGCCGCCGCGCCGATCAGACCCGTGAGTTCGTCTGTCGCGAACAGAATCTTTTCCATCAGATGCGCCGGCTGTATGTCGCAGCACTGCCCGTAGCCATGGCTGCACACGCTGTTGATGAAGCCGTCGTCGTAGCCTGCGCCCGACAGAATCTCGCGCGCCTGGACGCAGTGCGCGTCAGGGTACATGCCGAAGTCGACGTCGTGCAGCAGACCCACGGTCGCCCAGTGGTCGGCCTCGCCGCCGTAACCCAACTCATTCGCGAAGTAGCGCATCACGGCCTCGACGGTCTCTGCGTGCTGGATGTGGAACGGTTCTTTGTTGTACTCGCAGAGTAACGTGTAGGCTTTGTCTCGGTTGTAGTCCATAGAATACTCCTGTTGTATATTAGAATCCGAGCGGCTCGTCGACGAAGATCACGGTGATGCGGCCGCGCTCGCGCTGGTACGCCGACACGACGTAGTTGCAGCAGATGCGCGCGGGGCTGTAGCAACCGTCGGTCATCCCATGACTCTCGCGCTCGAGCGAGATGCACTTGCCCGTCGTGGCGCACGGCGTCTTGCAGCTGAGGCGTTTGGCATTCTTGGGCGCGGCGATGGTCTTGACACGCTCGACTGCCGCGTCGAGGTCGGGGACGATCTTATTGGTCGATACGACCATGATCACGCGCTTGGGACCAAACGCAATGGCCGCAACGCGATTGCTGCGTCCGTCGACGTTGTAGATCTCGCCGTTTTGCGTGACGGCGTTGGCGCTGCACAGCAGGTAGTCTGCGCCAAACGACTGGGTGTACACGTCGTCGCTTGCATCGGCGGCGTAGCGGTCGTAGAATGTGTAGTCGCCGCCGCGTAAGAAATCAATTGCGCCGCATTCAAACAGGCTCTGGCTGCCGCCGACTGCGACGCTCGCACCCTTGTCCATGATGCGCGCCAACGTCGGCACTACGTCGGATGCACGTGCGACGTGCAGCGCGGCAATGCCGTTGCGGTCGAGCGCCGCGATGGTACTCTCGAGTATGTTCATGCTCATCCTCCTTGCAAATTTGCAGATTTGCGTATTGGGTGGATTCGTAGGTTTGTGGGATCATAGGATCATAGGATCATAGGATCGTGGGATCATAGGATCGGGTATATTATACCACATTTGTACGCAAGTGACAAACCATACCCGCGCTTCTCGATTCCCATAACCGAAAGAGATTTTGAACAGACTCTACATGTTTGTACAAAGCGATCGCAACCGCGTTGTTCTTGACACGCGCGGCCAACAATGGTACGATAAAGTATCGTTACATAACAACATATCGGAGGTGTGGGATGTTCAAGGATGCGGCAACCCAACGTTTGTACAACGAGCGCATGAAACGGTATGTCACCGCGATGCATCGCGGCGTACCCGACCGCGTGCCGCTGCGGTTCTTCTTCCAGGAGGTAGCGGCGCGGCATTGCGGCTACACCAATCAGCAGGTCGGCGTAGACTACAACCTCGCGTTCGAGGCGACGCGTCGTATGGCAGTGGATGTGAACGCCGACGCAGTCATGCTCAATGCGATATGGTCGAATTACGGCGTAGGCAAGGCGTTCGGCCACCGTTACCTCAAGGTACCCGGCGTCGACGTGGGGATCGACAGCGTATTGCAGTACGCCGAACCCGAGGGTGAACACGACGCGTACATGCGCGCCGACGAGTATGACGAGGTCGCCGACGATCCCACGGCGTTCCTGCTGACCAAGTGGTTGCCGCGCGCGAGCGCCAAACTGTCGTCCGACGCCGTCACGCTGTCGCACAACGCGGCGCTGCTGTCCGGCGGCATGGCGTACGCCAACTACATGAACGCGTTCGGACCGGCTTCTGCCGCTTTGATGCAGAGCGGCGTCGTGTCTGCCAACGCGGGTATGGTCAAAGCGCCGTTTGATATATTGGCGGATAAGTTTCGGGGTTATGTAAATCTACTCTACGATTGCGTAGAAAGACCGCGCGACGTGCTGCGCGTATGCGAGGCGCTGACGCCGCACCTGATCGCCAACGCGTTGGCCGGTGCGGATCCGTCGCGCAATGTACCCGTGACCTTGTGGGCGCACCGCGGCTGTCTGCCGTACATCAACCGCGAAATCTTCGACAACATCATGTGGCCGACGCTCAAACCCGTGCTCGAGGCCATCATCGCGGCCGGACATCAGGTGCTATTCTATGGCGAAGGCGATTGGAGTGCGCATTACGACGACCTGCTCACGCTGCCCGAGAACGGCATCATCTTCCACATCGACCGCGACGATCTCCGCGCGGCGCGTCGACTGCAACAAAAGTTCGCGCTCAGCGGCGGCGTGCGGTATGACGCATTGTGCCGCGGCGAACGCGCCGATATTGAGCGGCATGTGCAGACGTTGCTCGATACATTGGCGCGCGACGGCGCGTACATCTGCGACGCGTCGGCGCTGATGCTGCATGACGTCAACCCGGCGAATGTCAAGATTGTGGCGGATTATGTATTGGAACACGGCGCGTACAGCACAGGTCACAGCGGCGCACACTTCGGCGACGGCGCCGATAAGCTGCCCGTGGTGTACGGCCGCCCTACATTCGACGGCGAACGTCCGCCGTACACCGTGACGCCTTGGGAGTGCGAATCCGCGCACTATGCGCAGCTGTGCGGCGACGTGGATATGGTGCGAAACGCATGGCAAAGCGTCGATGGCTTGGCGTACGATTTTGCATGGACGACGCTGCTGTGGTAAAACAAACAAGATCCGCGCGCGGGACGCGCAGACAGAAGCAAGAGAAAAAGCAGCGTAAGGGGATTCCCTTGCGCTGCTTTTGCATCTGAGTCGTATGGCTATGCGCAACGGATCTACGCGCTTACTTGCTCATGAACGCATAGATCATCTCGGCAACTTCGCCGCGCGTCATGACTTTGTCAGGCTGGAATTTGTTGCCGTCCAACTGGATCAATCCCCACTTGGCCGCCAAAGCCGCGTAACCCCTGTACTCCTTGGGAATCGCGTTGTTGTCGGCGAAGTCGGTTGTGTATAAGTCGCTCGCGCTGAGTGTCTTGTCGTACTTGTGTGCGTTGAACAGCATGACGACCGCTTCCATGCGCGTGACGGGTTTGTCGGCCGATAACTCGCCCTTTTGCAGGAATCCTGCCGATACCGCCATGCTCTCTACGCTTTCCGAGGTGCGCCACGGCCCATCGATGACGCCGTCGGAGTAAAAACCGACTTTGGTGTAGATCCCAAACTGGACGAACTCGGACTGCGTGATCTCTTTGTTGGGCTCAAACTTCCTTGTACCGTAGCCGAGGCCGATGTAGGCGAGCTTCTCGATCGCGGTCTTGTGCGGGGATTTGTCGATGTCGTCGTACTGTATGTTGTCGCCGATGCGACGCAACCCATATACATCGACGAATTCGCCGGTCTTGGCGTTGAGGATCGGCAACTGGCCGTAGTCTATGCCGGACTTCAATACATAGCACAGTCGCAAGTCGGTCTTGTCGCGCGACAGACTGTAGCCGTATTGCGCGGCGAAGTCTACGTAGCACAGCTCGACGCCGCCGTCCTTGAGCTTCGCGTAAAGCTCGTCGGTCGACAGTACGCCTTTCTTGTCCTCGAATGTAATGTCATCCGGCTGGCTGTTATAGTATGCACTGACCAGACCGTCGTCCGTGACGACTACCGAGACGCCGTTGCTCACCACGAGTGCGCCGTCCTTCTCCTCGGTAAACGTGACGTTGCCGTTGAATGCGTGGGACATGCCGATCAGGTTGCTCGATGGTTGGCGCTTGAGTTTGTCGAGTCGCCCCGCGTCTTGCGACTGAATGAACGTCTCGGCGATCTTGACGCATTCGTCCTCGGACAGCTTGCCCGTACCCGTCATGGGCAACGCCACAGAGCCGCTCATATTGGGCGTGCCGTACGCATACATCTCGTTGGCGTTGAACATCATGACTGCGCCCGTCATCGCATCAACTGAGGCGTATACCTCTTTGTTGCCATCGACAAACGTCAGCGCGGCAGTCGTCTTACCCGTGTTCGGATTGGTGAAGTAATCGTTGTATTCCAATGTATACGCATCGGTCAGTACCGTACCCTTCAACGCGCGCATCTTGCCCTCGAGCGCCTCGACGGACAGTGCGCCCTTGGGCGCCGTCGTACTGCCGCCGCCATAGTATCCGCGCATGGACGGCGAGGCGTTCGTACCGCCGCCCTGCTCGGCGGACAGTTTCTTCATCTCATCCTCATACTGCCGACGGATTTGACCCACATCGACGACGTCGCCCGTCATCGCGTCGACATAGATGGCGCCGCCCGCCGGACTGTAATACAGCTTGGCTTCGCCGGACATGCCGGCGGCTTGCGGGTTGTACATGCCGGACAGATCCTGCATGTATACGAGCCTGTATTCGGAATGCTTGAGCAGGGTCTCGAACGCTTTGTCTGCGCCGGTCACGCGGTCGGCCTTGGGATAATCCGCCACGATGGATCGGTCGAAGTAGAGGTTGCCGACCTGACCCGTCGTATAGTCGACGTTGATCGAGCCGTACGTAGACAACGGTATACCGTTGATCTTGGCGCGCAGTCCATAGGTGAACCCGGTAGGCATACCGCCGATGTACCGCACATCCTCGACCGATACCGCGAGGCCGTTGGGCGCGTTGGCATACGCCTTTTTGACAAACGCCTCCGCCACTTCCTTGCACTGCTCCTTGGTGAACTTCGGATACTTGCGCTCGGCGTTGCTGCCGCCAAAGCTCGTTTGCCAATACTCGGAGTAGTTCAACAATACGCCGTCCAAGAGTGTGGCGCTCACAGATCGATCGTCGTACCCGAGATTGAGGTCGTACGCGTCGCCGTATCGCTGGGATGGATTCGCGGAGGCGTATGACCAACCCTCGGGAATGTCGACCATCTGCCCAAGTTTGGCAATCAGCTCGTCGGTCTGCCGTTGCGGCAACCACTGCATGGTCAGCATCGCAGGCATCCCTATGGCGATCGGCGAAGCCGCGACGCCGGTTGCCGAGTACAGCAGCAGAATGCACAAGAGCATAGCCGTGATCTTTTTCATAACATACACTCCTTTGTGTTTGATATATTCATCATACATCATTTGTTCTACAAAGTCAAAGGGTTTTATGGGAAAGATTGATGAAATTGCACGCAAACCCCGCGCCCACGCCGTGACACGCAGACTACAGCCTCGTGACAATCACATTGCCCGACTCATACTTGCGCAGCCCGCGGTAGAAGAGGCAGCCCGCCGCCGTGCAGTACAACACGGCTCCACCCAAGGCCGCCAACGCCGTCCACGGCGAAAATGCCTGAAACATCCGCAGTGGGATGTGTACCGCGACGCCCGCAGGTATGATGCTGTACATCAGTGCGCGTACGGCGGGCGCGTAGATCTTCTCGGGATAGATCGAGAAGTTGATCGTGAACTCCGTCGCCATCTGTCCGAGCAGGGACGCGTCGCCCCAATAGAAGCTCAACGTATGTGCGGCCAATCCGATGGCCGTGATCAGCAGCGCGCTCATGCATACGCCGCCCAAGAACCACAGCCACGCCGCGCCGTTGCCCATATAGAAGATGGACATGAGGACAAACCCATACAGGAAGTCGCCGTACGCCGACAGATTGGTTCGTGCGCAGAGTACGTTTACCAAGATGTTGCAGGGTTGGAGTAGGAACGTGTCTAACTCCCCGGTTACGATGAGTTTGGTCAGGTTGGAGACGTTGGCGAATAGGATGTGCGACAACCCGAACCCCGAACTCGCGACCGCCCAGATGAACACGACGTCCTCGAACGCGTATCCGCCGATCGCGCCGTTCAACTGTTGAAACGCAATCCACCAGAAGAAGATGAACGAGCTGTTGGACAGCGCCATGCCGAATGCTTGCGTCAGGAAGCTGGCACGGTACTCCAACGCCGAGGCGAGGTTGAGCTTGAAGTAGCAGGCAAAGATCTTGAGATGTTTTTTCATAAATGGATCATCCTCCGTTGACTTGCAGTCGGCGTACACTCAAGCTGTAGCACAGCAGCACGAGCGCGACGGTCGCCGCCACCCATACCGCCTGTCGCGGGATGAGTTCCCAACAGATCTCCGGCGAGTAGTTCACGAAGATCTTGGCCGGCGCCCAGTGTACGTACGAGAACGGCAGATTTTTGGCAATGGGTTGCAGCCACGCGGGCAGGAACTCCACGGGTAGGAACATGCCGAGCATGAAGCTGATCTTCTGATAGATCAGGTACAGCGCAAAGTTATCTTCCAATATAAAAGCCGATAACCCAATCAACATCAGGAAGAAGTAATTGAGCAGGATGCTGAGCGCGATGGACAACACGAGCGGCGGGATCTCCACCCATGTGAATGTGGGCAGCGGCCCTACGAATGCGAACCCGAGGATCGTCGCCAACACGCCGAAGCTCAAGAAATTGAGCGCGATCTGCCCTACAGAGTTGGCGAGTTGATAGAACACATAGTGCGTCGGTCGCCCGAGCAGATACGCGATGGAACCCGATTTGACGTCCTCGTTCATGCTGCTGTAGATGCTGGATGTGCAGGAAAATGCGATGAACTCCGTCATGATCAGGTACCAGACCATCTGCGTGTAGCCATAGCCATTGACGTTGCCCTGTTGATAGATCGCCTTCCATAGGTTCATGAATACATAGATGAACAGCGTGTAGAAGCAGAAGCGCGACATGGCCGAAGCCCGGTACGCGACGGCGTTGGCGAAGCTGATCTTGGCGATGACGACGTACTTTTTGAATTTTCTCATGTGGCGGCCTCTTTCTGGAAGATGGCGGCGATGATGTCCTCCATGGGCGGATTGCTGATCGTGATGTCCGACACGTTGCCGAGCGCGGACAGCCGTTCCATCACGTGTCCGATCGGGCAGACGGCGGTATCGACGGTCAGCACGAACTTGAGTCCATGACCGCTGTCAGACAGTCGAGTCACGCCGGGCAGTGCGGGGATGGTCTGCGGCACGTTGAAGCTCACCTCGACGAGTTTCACGCCGAGGTAATCGCTGCGCAAGGTCTCGACGGGCGAGTCCAATACGAGCGTACCGTGGTCGATGACGACGGCGCGGCGGCAGAGCTGTTCGATGTCGGCCGGGTCGTGGCTGGTCAGGAAGACCGTCGTGCCGCACTCTCGATTGCGGCGCAGGATGAGTTCGCGGATCGCCTGCTTGACGACGACGTCGAGACCGATCGTGGGTTCATCGAGGAACAGCAGCTCGGGGTTGTGCAGCAGCGACGCGGCGACTTCACAGCGCACACGCTGTCCGAGCGACAGCTTGCGCACGGGCGTATGCAAAAACTCCCCGAGTTCAAACAGTTCCGCGAGTTCGGCGACGCGGCGTTTGCGCTCTTCCGCGTCGATCTCGTAGATTGCGGCGAGCAGCGTGAAGCTGTCGAGCGCGGGCAGGTGTAGCCAGAGCTGGGACTTCTGCCCGAATACCGTGCCGATGCGCATCGCGAGTTTGCGACGCTCCTTGGCCGGGTGCATCCCAAGCACCGAGATGTCGCCGCCCGTCGGATGGAGTATGCCGCACAGCATCTTGATGAATGTCGACTTGCCCGCGCCGTTGGGGCCGATGAAGGCGACGAGGTCGCCGCGCTCGACGGTCAGACCTATGTCCTTGACAGCCTGTACTTCTTTCCAATCGGGTTTGACCAACGCGCGCAGGCTTGCGCCCAACCCTTCGGCTTTGACGCGGGTACGATAGGTCTTTTTGAGATGTTGCGTCTGGATTGCCAGCATGATATACCACCCTTTCACAGTCATTCTGCACGATAAAATAAAAATAAAAAACTCCGAAACGACGCATCGTCTCGGAGTGATATATGTGATCCCCTCGCCGATGCAACGCATGATAGCGCCCACACCGGCGGACTCTTATGAGTCTACCGGCATGGCCGCTGAATAACGAAATGCATTGGGCACAGGGATAACGAACGATTCATGAAGATACTCCTGAAAGTCTTTGAAAATGAATTGAGTTATTATACCACTGTAGAATCAGAAAGTCAACAGATTTTTTGAAATTACGCATACAAATCAAGTAGACCGGCGCCAAATTATCCTATGTGCTATACCTGCCATGCTATGCATAGTGCATGTGCAGGATACGCATGATATACACGTGATATACACGGATGGGAGCATGGGGACGATGCCCCTTCGGTATGCCGGAATTCCCACAGACATTTTCGTTTATCCAAGCCATGTGCCACTTGACAACGCGGGGAAACTGTGCTACTATAATGTTAGCACTCACATGGATTGAGTGCTAACAAAATCGTATACGATTGCATAGTATAATTTAGAAGCATTATGGATCACAATCTCAATGGGACTTACCCTAAGGACGGGTTTGGGAGCGGCCTCAACGAACGCCGCAAAGCGATCCTTGCCGTCATCGTCGAGAGTTACATCGAGACAGCCGAACCCGTCGGCTCACGTACGATTGCCAAAATGGGGCAGCTCGGGCTATCGCCCGCAACCATACGCAACACCATGGCCGATCTCGAGGAGATGGGCCTCTTAGAACAGCCGCACGCGTCGGCCGGACGCGTACCGTCGCACCTCGGGTATCGCATCTACGTCGACCAGCTCATGAATCGCTATCAGCTGTCGGCGCACGAACTCGCACGTATGCACATGATGTTGCAGCTGCGCATCGCCGAACTCGAGGGATTGATCCGCGAACTCACGGGCATCTACGCGCGCTATACGAATTATGCCGTACTCTCGACACTGCCGACCGCGCAGACCGTCGCACACGTCTTACATGTGCAGATCCTGCCGCTGTCGTCTGACAGCCTCATGCTCATCGTCGTACTCGAGGATCATACGGTGCGTGACAAGGTGTTAGAGAATACGCCGCCCCCGCCACCCGACGTCGCGGTCTTACTGTCGGCATCGCTGACCGAGCTGTTGTCAGGCTTCGCGATCGACGTACTCATCGCCGCCGACGCCGACAACCCCATCATCGACGACATCCGCATCATCGACGCCGTCGTCGCGCGCAGCGGTGCGGATCCCGTGCTGATTGCCGACGTGTTCGCCTGTGTGCAGAGCGTCCTCAGTATGCTATACAGCTACAACGTCTACACGGGCGGCACGACCAACCTACTCGACTTCCCTGAATACAACAACATCAACAAAGCCAAGGCACTGCTCGGCTATCTCGAAGATAAGTCCAACCTGCACGGCCTGCTGCGTACGCGCGGCAATGCCAACATCACGATCCGCATCGGCCATGAGAACGAGGCACTCGAACTCCATGACTGCTCGATTGTGTTATCGCGATACACCTACGGCGGGCAGGTCGGCGTCATCGGCATCATTGGCCCCACGCGCATGGACTATGCGCGCGCGATCGGCAGTCTCGAGGCCTTCACCGATATAGTCAACAAACTCGTAGAAAAGAATCTCGAGTAATATAAAACAAAGGAGCTGACGATATGGCAGATGAGGAAAAGGTCGTAGACACGAATCCAGCCGCGGCAGATACCAAAGACGGCGCGGCAGATGCGCCACAAGCCGTCAACTATGAAGCCATGCTCGCCGACGAGCGCGACAAATACCTGCGCCTGTTGGCCGAATTCGACAACTATAAGAAGCGCACGGTGCGCGAGAAACAGGCACTCGCAGTGTCGTCGGTCGCGAATGTGATCGAGGGTATATTGCCCATCTGCGACAATGTCGAGGCCGCCATCGGCGTGATGAGCGGCGCGGATGAGCGTGTGTTGCAGGGGCTGCGCATGATCCAACGTTCGTTCGAGGATGCGCTGTCGAACATCGGCGTCACCCCGATCCCCGCCGTAGGAACGGAGTTCGATCCCGAACTGCACAACGCCGTCGCACAAGAGCCTGTCGAAGGCATCCAGAGCGGCCACGTCGCCGAGGAGTATAAGCGCGGCTATCTGTATAAAGACAAAGTCATTCGTCATAGCATTGTAAAAGTTGCTGAATAATATCAAAAAGGAGCGATAGAATATGGCTAAAATCATAGGCATTGACCTCGGTACGACCAACAGTTGCGTCGCCGTCATGGAAGGCGGCGAACCCGTCGTCATCCCCAACGCCGAAGGCGCGCGCACCACGCCGTCCGTCGTCGCGTTCACCAAGAAGGGCGAACGTTTGGTTGGTCAAGTCGCAAAGCGCCAGGCGATTACCAATCCCGACCGCACGATCTCGTCGATCAAGCGCGATATGGGTACGGATCGCAAGGTGCGCATCGACGACAAAGCGTATACCCCGCCCGAGATTTCCGCGATGATTCTCCAGAAGCTCAAGGCCGACGCCGAGGATTATTTGGGCGAAACCGTCACACAGGCCGTCATCACAGTACCCGCCTACTTCTCCGACGCACAGCGGCAGGCGACCAAAGACGCGGGTCGCATCGCGGGACTCGAAGTGCTGCGCATCATCAACGAGCCGACCGCCGCCGCACTCGCATATGGACTCGGCAAGGGGAAGGATGAGAACAGCAAGATCATGGTCTACGACCTCGGCGGCGGTACATTCGATGTGTCGCTCTTAGAGATCGGCGACGACGTCTTTGAAGTACTGGCGACAAGCGGCAACAACCGCCTCGGCGGCGACGACTTCGACAAGCGCATCGTCGACTACCTCGCAAGCGAGTTCCAGAAAGAGAACGGCATCGACCTGCGCAAAGACAACAAGGCGCTCGAGCGCCTGATCGACGCGGCGGAGAAGGCCAAGATCGAGCTGTCGTCGGTCATGACCGCCAACATCAACCTCGCGTTCATCACGGCCGACGCAAGCGGCCCCAAGCACCTCGAGTACAACCTCACGCGTGCCAAGTTCAACGAACTCACAGCCGACCTCGTCGATAAGACCAACGATCCCATGCGCAGCGCGTTCAAAGACGCGGGTCTCACGGCGAAGAACGTGGATAAAGTGTTGCTCGTCGGCGGCTCGACGCGCATCCCGGCCGTACAGGACGCGGTGCGCCGCATGACGGATAAAGAGCCGACCAAGGGCATCAATCCCGACGAGTGCGTCGCGATTGGCGCGGCGATTCAGGCCGGCGTACTCGGCGGCGACGTCAAGGGCTTGGTATTGCTCGACGTGACCCCGCTGTCGCTCGGCATCGAGACTGAGGGCGGTATCTTCAACAAGATCATCGAGCGCAACACGACGATCCCGGCCAAGAAGTCGCGCG
>CAYPOE010000033.1:0-12619 GCA_964412285.1 uncultured Eubacteriales bacterium
GTAGTAAAAGTATATCAAAGGCCTGTCATTGCGTCAAGCACTTTCAACTATACCTTGCTTTTAAGCCATTTTTGGAATTGAACTGCAAGAGCTGCCCATGACGTTGGACGGCGAAAGCAAAAAGTAGATTGAAGTTTGCGGACTTGCTTTCTGCGCGCCGGCGGTGTATAATATGCTATCACCACAATCTATTACCAATGTATCACCTACAAGGAGCGTATAAGCGTTATGAGCGATATGAAAAAGTGCGTTATGATCGGCTGCGGCGGCATCGGACAGTACCACCTCAGCCATTTGGTAGAGTTCAAAGACATCGAGCTCGCGGGCTTCTGCGACCTGATTCCCGAGCGTGCGGCCGACTTTGTGCAGAAGGCAGGCAGCGGTAAGGCATTCACGAACTACGTCGAGATGTACGATGAGATCAAGCCCGACATGGCCTTCATCTGCGTACCGCCGTACGCGCACGGCGACATCGAGTTTGACGCGATCAAACGCGGCATCCACTTCTTCGTCGAGAAACCTGTCGCACTCGACCTCGAGCTCGCGGCGCGGATCCGCGACGCCGTGGTCGCCAACAACATCATCACAGCCGTGGGCTTCCAGTGCCGCTACAGCAACCTCGTCGACATCAACAAGCAGTTCATCGCCGACAACGACATCTACTACATCGACTGCGTACGCGTGGGCGGTATCCCTGAGATTCCGTGGTGGAGCGATCGTAAGCAGTCGGGCGGACAGCTCGTCGAGCAGACGATCCACCAGCTCGACATCATCCGCTACGTCTACGGCGAACCCGATACGGTATTCTCGATGGGTGCGAACGGCCTGATCAAAGAGCCGCAGCTCCAGACCGAGGACACATCGTCGACGATCGTGCGATTCCAGTCGGGCGTCGTCGCGACGATCTCGACGGGCTGCTACGCGACGTCGGGCGCGGCGTTCGACAGCAAGGTCACGTTCAGCGGACGCGATTGCAGGGCTGACCTCTACATCCTCGATAACTTCACGGTCTACGGCGACGCGGCGGTCACGAGCAACAGCTTCGTCACGCAGGGCGACGGCACGTTCTCTCGCGACGGCGCCAGCGTCGTCAAGTACAAAGAAGAGGGCGACGCGGGCGTACTCTGCGACCGCACCTTCGTCGACGCGGTGATCAGCGGCGATGGTAGTGCGATCCGCTCGCCGTACAGCGATGCGATGAAGAGTGTCGCGTTCGGGCTTGCCGCGAATGAGTCGATGGACACGGGCAAAGCCGTGAAAGTGCGGTTATAACATCCTGGAATCCCAAAGAGCAAAATCCCCCGCAGCGTACTGTGGGGGATTTGATTTCTACAGTGCCACTGTGATCCCACGATCTGCGGCGTCGCGCGTGAGCAATGCAAGCCTGTTCACGTACAACGCCGCACTTGTGTCAAACAACCCGCTGCCCCCTCCATGCACAGCATCCGCAAAGTCGCCGAGCAGCGTCGGCGGCTGCAGCAGATCCATGACATACGCCGTATCCGCAATGACGCGCACCACGCCATCCGTCACCTCAACGATTCCCTTGTCGCCCACAACGCGTAGCCGGTCGTCGCCATGCGACGGCGCAGCACTCGGACGCAGGTAGTCGGCGGTCAGCGTCGCAGTCACACCATCGTCGAGCGCATACAACGCCGCTGCCGTAGCTTCCAACTCACCGTGACCGCCGTTGCCGATCGTACTCTGGTATGCAGTCACGGCACGGAATCTGTCGCCGCAGATCCTATGGATCAGGTCGATGCCATGTATGCCAACCCACGGTATCGTGCCGCCGTACGTCGCGCGGTGCGTGTAGAAGTCGGAGCGTTGCCCCAACTTATACGACTTGCGCGCGTTGACCATACGCACGTCGCCGACGAGTCCGTCGCGTACGGCGCAGTACGCAGTGTAGAACCACGGGTCGTACCGCATCGTATTCATACTCCACACGATCAGTCCGCGCTCCGAGGCAACGCGTTCGATGCGTTCGACCGTCGCAATATCCAACGCGAGCGGCTTCTCACAGAGCACATGCAGTCCGCGTTCGAGCGCATACAGCGTGACCTCGCCGTGCAGATCGAACCGCGTATCCACAACGACCGCGTCTGCATCCACAGTATCCAACATCGTGCAGTAATCGTCGTACGCCGCCGCGTGCGGCAACCGCGTACGCAGCGGTGCAATGTCCTCACCGTCGGCCACGGCCATGCCGACGCATTCGACGATGCCGTTCTGTGTTGCATCCACTGCAAGTCCGTAGTGTCCGCTACAGCCGATGATACATAGTCTCATATCGTCACCTCACAGTGTGAATCGCGTAGCCGCCAAATCGTAGCATCGCGCAATCTCATTGAGCAGCGCGTTATCATCGTAACACCGTGCGAGATGCTGCGTCAGCCCGTTCGCATACACCAAACCATCGCCATCCCTATGGCGTATGTATGCATCAGGGAACCGCTGCATCTCGCAATGCCTGAACAGCGCATCCGCCGTACGCATGAACGGTAGCGTCGCAGGTATGCCACACGGTGGTAGATCGCCCTCGCCGCGCATCCACGCCATGATGCTCGTGAGTTTATCGTCGGTGTGGTTGCCGTCGGGCAATGCGTCGTACTGCTTGATGATGCCACCGTCGCGGTTGTACGCCGTGATGTGCGGGTGACCGCCGATGAGTTTGACGCATACATCGTCGAACAGCAGCTCGAAGTAGTTGTCGACTTGCCCCTCTGCCGCGTGCGACGCGATGTAGAGTAGCTCCGCACCGTTGTCCAACGTACCGCGCACCGTGCAGGTATCGAATGTCTCGATGTCGTTGGCCCGTGCCAGACACGCCTCCAACTGCGTAGGATTCGCCGAGCCGTCGAGCGTACCACCCAGCACGAAGTATAAATTGTGCAGATAGTGTGCAGTCGCATTGGTGAGTACGGAATCATGTACGACGTTGCCGTTGCCGTCGCGCAACTTGCCCGCCCAATTGTTGCGGTTGTAGTACGCGGGCGTACGCTCCCACAGCATCATCGACTTCGCCTGACGCGGCCTGCCGTACACGCCCGCCATGATGTCGCGCTTGAGTGCGAGGATCGGCGGTGCGTAGCTCATTTGGAAGCCGACGAATACGCGCTTCCCCGCACGATCGGCGGCAGACTGCATCTCGAGCGCGTCGGCAACGGTCGCCGCAGTCGGCTTCTCGCAGAGTACGTGGCTGCCGTGCGACAGTGCGCAGAGCGTGTGCGGCTTGTGCAGCGCGATCGGCGTTGACACGATCATGAGATCGGCCGTGCTGTCGGTGTAGAACGCTTCCATGTCATCGTAGAGCCGAATGCCGCGCTCTGTGACCCTTTGGTAATCCGGCGCATTGGCGGCGTGTGGGTCGATGATACCGACGAAGTCGACGTCCTCCATGCCGAGCAGCGCGTTGACGTAGTAGCCGCCGTAACCGCCCATGCCCGTCAACGCGATGTTGATGTTACCCATGCCTATCACCCCGTTTTTATGTTACATATATTCTAACACTCGATATCGGCGTTGTCAACGCGCAACACGAGATCGTCGTAACTCGCGCCGACTTTCTGCCCGGGTTCAACGACGATAAACGCATCGTCGCGCCAGTTGCCGCTGAGTAGGTCGTTGAACAGCGTGGGTTCGCCTTTGAGTATCTCGTGCTGCCAACCCAAGTACTCGGCGCACTGCCTCGTATACTCGATGTGTTTGGGAAACGGCAGTTCGTCCCAATGCACATACGTACACATCTTGTACTCCTTCATCCAGCCCTGTTCCATCTCCATCAGGAATTCGGCATTGTCTTCGCCGTACTGTTCGGCGTAACGGTTGTAGATCAGGTCGTACCTTGCCTTGGACGGCATAATCGTGTTCTCGATCCAGCCCGGCGTGTACCAGTAGATGCCGCCGTCCTTGGAGTCGAAGTAGGATTTATAGGACTCTTTGCTGCCGAGGAACAGCGTGATGCAGTCGTGCGCGCGCGGCACGACGAGTCGGTGCTTGCTCGAATGCAGTCCGAGGATGCCGTTCGAGCACAGTCCGTACCCGAGTACGATCGCGTCGAACAGGCCGTTGGATTCGTCCTCGGCACAGGTGTACAGACACTCGCCGCTGTCGATGCGGTCGATCTCGGCTTGGAGTACGCGGCGCAGCTTATCGGGTTCATTATGTAAACCTTGCCGCAGGAACGTCGTATCAATAAAGTGCTCGGACTTGGCCATAATGAGCGCGATCTCACGCTCCAATACTTTGCAGGCAATGACTTTGAATCGCATGGGTTCACCTATAGAATGATAAAAATATGCAGAGAAGCGGCGCATATGCGCCGCTTGCATGGATATTTGGGTGTATCTTATTTCGCCAACAGCGCCGCCATCGTGATATAGTTGTACGGCTGGTTAAAGTGCGGCAGGAAGAAGATGTCGAGCAGCTTGAGCTTGTCGATCGTCACGTTCTCACTGACTGCGAGTGAGAACATGTGGATGCCCATCGAGATGTCCTCGGTCGATGCCATCTGCGCGCCGAGTACGCGGCGCGTGTCCATGTCGTAGACGATGCTGATGCGTACGTTGGCGTTCTTGCGATAGAATGCCGGACGCTGCGTATCCTCATATTCTGTCGCAACCGCGTTGAACCCGCGCTGCTTCGCCGTCGCCAACGTCATGCCCGTCGAGACCATATTGAGGCCAAAGATCGAGATGCCGTTGCTGCCCTGCACGCCCGCCGATTCGAGCGCCGTACCGCACGCGTTGTGACCCGCTACGACGCCGCTGCGTACTGCGTTGGTCGCGAGCGCGATGTAGTTGGTGTCGTGGATCGAGTTGTCGTACACCGTCGCGCAGTCGCCGATTGCGAATACGCCGGGTACGCTCGTCTGCTGATGCAGGTCGACTTTGTACGCGCCGTTCTTGAACAGTTCGAGCGACTCCCTGCCCAACGCGTTGTTGGGCGTAAAGCCGATGGCCATGATGACCATGTCGGTGTCGTAGCTACCCTTGTCCGTTACGATACCCGTGACCGCGTCGCCGCCGAGGATCTCCTGTACTTTTTCGCCGTAGCGCGTGTCGATGCCGTGATCCTTGAGGTTCTTGTCCATCATATCTGTGTACGCCGTATCGTAGTATCGCGCGAGACAGGTCTCGGCGAGGTCGATGATGCGCACCTGCTTGCCGCAGCGGATGAACGCCTCGGCGAGTTCCACGCCGATGTAGCCCGCGCCGACGACGGTCACGTGCTTGATGTCGTCGGTCTTGAGCTTCTCGATCACGTCGGCCGCATCCTGATACAGCTTGACGTACTGCACGTTCTTCTTATCCACGCCGGGGATCTTGGGTGCAATGGGCAGGCTGCCCGTTGCCAGAATCAGCTTGTCGTACGGCTGCTCGATCGACTTGCCATCTTTTGTCGTTGCATAAACGGTTTGTCCTGCAAAGTCGATGCGGTCGACCGACGTCTCCATGTGAATCGTCGCGCCCTTGGCTTCGAGCTTCTCCTTGGACGAGTAGAACAGTCCCTCGGGGCCGTCGATCATGTCGCCGATCCAAAGCGCCATGCCGCAGCCGAGGAAGCTAATGTTGTTGTTGCGGTCGAATACTGTGACCTCGTGACCCTTGTAGTTGTCGAGGATCGTGTTGATGGCGGCGGTACCTGCGTGGTTCGCGCCGACGACGACAATCTTGCTCATAACATGCTCCTTTTTGATTGATCTTCGATCAATCTTTGTTCAGTTTTGGAATTGCTATTATTTTCATGTTTATCATGCGCCTTTACTACTCATACTATTTTTAGTAAGCGTGCAGTACCGTGACGTACATGTGCGCTTAGATAACATATATACATTCTTTGCAGCAAAGGAGATGAGTAAATGGATAGAGTAGCGCTGATTTTAGTCATCATAGGCGCGCTCAACTGGGGCGTAATCGGCATATTTGGCGTCGACCTCGTCGCGACGATGTTCGGCGGTCAGTTGTCTGTCGTCAGCCGTGTCATCTACACATTGGTAGGACTGGCCGGACTCTGGAGCATTACGCTGCTGTTCAAGAGCAAAGAGGTTATCGAGGGCAGGGACTAATCCTGTGACTCATCAGCTGTCGGAAGTACATGTCTTCCGACAGCTGATCATAATATAGATACAGGATCTCGTAGCGCCTCGGGATCTTTCGAGATTTATAGGTTGCCGATGGTCTTGACCCAGCCGAACTTGTCAGGCTGCTTGCCGAACTGTATGCCCGTTAACGTATCGAACAGCTTCTGCGATATAGGACCGATGCCGCCGTCTTTGATCATGTGCTTCTCATCTTTATACATAAGGTGGCCGACCGGCGAAATCACAGCCGCCGTACCTGTACCGAATGCCTCATCCAACTTGCTGTCCTTGGCCGCCGCCACCAACTCGTCAATGGCGATACGACGCTCGGTCACGGTGTAACCCATGTCGCGCAGCAGCGCGATGATCGAATCGCGCGTGACGCCGGGCAGGATGCTATCAGTCAACATGGGCGTGGATACCACGCCGTCGATGACGAAGAATACATTCATCGTGCCGACTTCTTCGATATATTTGCGCTCAACGCCGTCGAGCCAGAGTACCTGCGTATAGCCGACGCTCTTGGCATGTGCCTGTGCCTTGAGGCTCGCCGCGTAGTTGGCCGGAGCCTTGGCCTGCCCGACGCCGCCGCGTACGGCGCGGACATACGTGTCCTCGACGTAGATGCTGACAGGATTCAGACCCTCGGGATAGTAGTTCGCGCACGGCGATAGAATGATGATGAACGTGTAGGTATCGCTGACGCGCACGCCGAGGAACGGGTCGGTGGCGATGACGAACGGACGAACGTACAGCGACTGTCCGGCTCCGCGTGGGATCCATGCCTTCTCGAGCAGTACGAGCTGCGTCACGGCCTCCATGAATATGCTTTCGTCAATCGGCGGAATGCACAGGCGCGCATTGGAACGGTTCATGCGCGCGGCGTTCATCTCGGGTCTGAATAATAGTATGCGCCCATCGTCGGCCGCGTATGCCTTGAGTCCCTCGAACACTGCCTGCCCGTAGTGCAGCACCATGGCCGCCGGATCTATGGACAACGGCGCGTAGGGTACAATCCGCGCGTTGTGCCAACCCTCGGACGGATTGTAGTCGAGCAGGAACATGTGGTCTGTAAAATGTTTGCCCCAGCCCAATTCGGCGGGATGCGGCTTACGCTCTGTCGCGTGTGTGATGTTCATAATCTTCTCGCCTTCATGTAATGTCGGGCGCGACGGTATAGAGTGGCTGCCCGCAAATGTAGTATACCATATAGAGTTGATTAAATCAATAGTCATTCTCAATATCTGCCACGCACAACGTGCCGTTGACCTCGACCATGCGCCTGATATGCGGGCGCTCGTCGGGACTGTTGTTGGGCTGGTGGTAGATGAATCGGAGTTCGCCTTCTGCGGTACGGAAGATCATACCGTGACCGCCGTCGCGCTCGAACAGCAGTTCAGACTGATGCCGCCACGTACCCGTCAACTCTCCGTTGTCGGAGTAGGCAATCGCCTCACAATAGCCGTCCTTCGCCGCGCTCGACCAGATCATGAGCAGGCGACCGCACTGCGTCCTGTACAAGAAGGGGCCGTCCGTGATGTAGGCCTCCGCGCCCGGAATCGCCCACGCGGGTTCGCTCGCGCGGAAGAGGATGCGTGGTTCGCCGACTGCGTGGTGCAGATCGTCGGACAACTGCATCGCACACATCTCGCCGTCCGTGACTTGTAGCCACTCGTGGCAGAAGATCATGTGCGGCGTGCCGTTGCCGTCGATGTACAACGTGCCATCCAAGCACTCCCAATCCCGCGGCGTCACAGGGCCGTCGCTGTGTACAACGAAGGGCCCGAGCGGTGACTGCGATTTCAGGATCTGCGTGCCGCGGCACGCGTTCTCGCTCTTGAAGCTCACAAACATATAGTACGCGTCCTGATACTTGTGTACCTCTGGCGCCCAGAAGTGACGATCAGACCAGAAACCGTCGGGTCTGGTGAACACCTCGACGGGCGAACTCCATTCGACGAGGTCGTCGCTCACGTACGCGTCGAGTCCGTGGCAGATGCCCCAAGTCTCACCGCCGCGCGAACCGTATAAATAGTATTTGCCTTGATCCAGTAATATAAACGGATCCCTGATGTGTATATCCTGTAATTTCATGACTGTTTCTCCGCAATTCCAACGCTTGCCATCGCGCGCCCGGTGTGATACACTAAACGCACCACGCAAGCGTATCTTCTTATAAAAAATTACTTGCGCGGCATGACCCAGATGATCATGTCGGTCTCGCCGCGATTCGCGAACGCATAGTACGGGATGAACGTCAGTTCAACAGGCACGGCGTTGTATGCGTGCGGGCGATAGAGTTCGTCGCACGCAGGTCGGCGGTAGCCCGTACACTGGAGTACGGCCGCGCCGTAGGTTTCGTCGTACGACGATCTGAACCACCATGTATTCGTATCAATCGATATATCGCGCAGTTTGCCGCCGTTGTCGACGCCCTCGAGACAGTACACCAATGGCCCGCGCGTCACGGCGACGCGTCCTGCCGTATCCTGCACGAGCGGATTGGCTTCGATCAGGCGCACGGGCATGTCGAACGTGATGCGGATCTCGGCGAGGTCGCCATCGGCGACGTTGGCGATGTACGCATAGCCGTCGACGAGGTCGTACGCCTTGTTGATGTGGAATCCCGCGCACCAGCCGGGTATACGCACCGCTACGGTTTTGCACGACGCGTCGGCGTTGATCACCACCGTGCCGTCGTTCGGATACTGCGTCGTGATCGTCGCAACGTCCGACGTATTCGCGATGTACTGATGTACGAACAGCGTATCGCCGCGCTTGGAGTAGATGTAGTCGCCGATGGACGCGATGAAGCGCAGGATATTGGGCGGGCAGCATGAGCAGCCGAAGATGGCGCTGCGCTGCTTCTCGGGCAGATACTCGTGCGTGTGCGTCGAGGTGTGGCGCGTGTAGAGCGACAGATCGAGTTCCTGTGCATTGGTGTAGAAGAAGCTGTCGCCGTCGAGCGAGATGCCCGACAATGCGCCGTTGTACATCACACGCTCGGCGATGTCGGCATACACGCCGCGCGGCTGCAAACGGCTCATACGCAATGCGAACATCGCCAAGCCGATTGCGGCACAGGTCTCGGTGTACGTCGTAAGGTTGGGCAGGTCATACGGAACCGTGAACGCCTCGCCCTGCGACGCGGATCCAATGCCGCCTGTGATGTACATCTTGCGCAGCGTCACGTCGTCCCACAGCTTGCCGCACGCACCTTGCAGACCCGTATCGCCGCACTCGTACGCGACGTCGGCCATCGCGCAGTACATGTACATCGCGCGGACGCTGTGGCCGAACGCCTCCTCCTGCTCGCGTACAGGTTTGTGACTCTGGTCGTAGTGCGCGGTCGCGAAGTCGTAGAATGCGGTATCTTTGTCGTTGCTGCCGCGCTTGTCTAAAAAGAACTGGCACAGCTTGAGATACTTCTCCTCACCCGTATGCTTGTAGAGTTTGTAGAGTGCAAGCTCGATCTCCTGATGACCCGGCGTCATGAACCCCGCGCTGTTCTCGATCACGAACACGCGTTCGACATAGTCGACCATCTTCTTGACGATATTCAAGAGTGCATCCTTGCCCGTCGCTTGGTGATACGCAATCGCACCCTCAATCATGTGACCGATGCAGTAGAGTTCGTGGTTGACGCGCTTGGTGAACTCCTGCCCTGTTTCGCACACGTTGTAATACGCGTTGTAGTAGCCGTCCGAACGCTGCTGTGCGGCAATATCGGCGACCATCGTGTCGATCTCGGCCTCGAGCGCGGCGTTGGGCGTCTTCTGCATGACGTACGACGCGCCCTCGATCCACTTGGCGATGTCGCTATCCCAGAAGATATGCGGCTTATGCTCGTCGCCCTCTTTCCACTTGCATTTCAAGGCATCGACCCGACCTGTGTCGCGAAAACGTTCGAGTATCGCGCCGAGCGTGACGTCGGCGTTGATGTCCTGTCTGCGCCGCCAGAAGCCGTCGGTGATGTTCACCGAAGCGAACGGCAGTTGAATCATGTGTGACATAGCTGCTACCTCACAGAGAAAAATATAGTGGCGCTAATAAGCGATTATATTATTATACCACGGTCGCACATGGAAGGGAAGCCATAAAAAAGCACGCGCATCACGCGTGCCATCACACTACGATAGACCGCCGGGCAGCGAGTCTACAAACTGCCGCATCTCCTCTTTGGAGTGTACGTCGCGCGCGCGGCGTATGACCTCGCGCTGTCCATCAGGATTTAGCGATGCAAAGTACGACATCGCGTCCATATTGCGCGCCAACGCCATACCCAAACCCAACGGTACCTCGCCGTTGTTCATACGATTGTCCATTGTATATCACCTCATGAGTATTGTCTGCAAAATCATCACAGGTATACCTCATTCATCAAAAGGAGCCTCTTTATGACAGAGCGTGAAAACATCTTACGCGCGATTCGATTTGAATGCCCCGATCACATTCCTATGGTATTTGCAATCAACGCCGCGTGCTGGCATACGTATCCGCAAGATGCGCTGTTCGACCTCATGGCCGCGCACAAGCGGCTCTTCCCCGACTTTGAACGTCCGACGTTGCCGTACGCACCCGACTACGCACGCGTCGCACGCAAAGATCAGCCGTACACCGACGACTTCGGCTGCGTGTGGCAGACCACGATGGACGGCATCACGGGTACCGTCACGCATCATCCGCTGTCCGACTGGGACGCGTTCGACGACTACATCCTACCCGACCCCGCCGTATGCAGCGGCATCGGCCCCATGGATTGGGACGCCACGGCGCGGCGCATCGCCGATGACAAAGCGCGCGGCAGATTCACGGTCGGCGGGCTGCGGCACGGCCATACGTTTCTGCAACTCTGCGACATCGTCGGGTACGAGCATCTGCTGCTGTCGATGGCCGACGACGAGCCGCGACTGCGACGACTCATCGATGGACTCGAGCAGTTCAATATGGCGCATATGCAGCGATACTTGGCGTGCGGCGTGGACATGATGATGTATCCTGAGGACTTGGGTATGCAGAACGGCCCCATGCTGTCGCCGCAACAGTTCCGCACATACATCAAACCGTCGTACCAGCGACTCATGAAGCCTGCGCGCGACAGTGGCGTAATCGTACACATGCACTCCGACGGTCATCTCCACGCACTCATCGACGACGTCATCGACGGCGGCGTCGACGTGATCAACCTACAGGATCTGGTCAATGGCGTCGACTGGATCGCCAACAAGTTCCGTGGACGCGTCTGCGTCGACCTCGACATTGACCGTCAACTCATCACAGCGCAGGGTACACCTGCCCAAATCGATGCACTGATCCACGAATGTGTGCAAAAATTGTCCACACCCGAGGGCGGACTCATGATGATCTTCGGCCTGTACCCGGGTACGCCGCTCGAAAATGTCGCGGCGCTCATGGATGCGATGGAACGCTATATGTAAACGCCGACAGTGCGGCGTTGTGTTGCTGAATCGTTGCTATTCGAGCGTGATGCGGTAGCCGCCCCGTTCGAGCGCGTTGACGACTTGCTTGCCATGTTCCCGACCTGACACCTCGAGCGTCGCATGGAGTACGGTCTCTTTGAGGTTGAGTTCAGCATGGAAACGGTCATGTTGTACCATCAGGATGTTCGCGCCGAGTTCGCCCATGAGTTGCGTGAATTTGGCGAGACTGCCCGGCACGTCCTGTATGATGGTCTTGAACAGCATGAGCCTTCCGCGCGAGATCAGACCGCGTTCGATGATGCGATGGACGAATCCCACGTCGATGTTGCCGCCCGACAGGATGCAGACCGTACGCTTGCCCTCGACGCGGATCTTATCGCCGAGCGCCGCCGCCAACGCGACTGCGCCCGATGGTTCGACGACCTGCTTGTCGCGCTCGAGTAGCATGAGCAGCGTCGCGGCGATCTCATCGTCGGTCACGGTGTGCATCTCGTCGACGTACTCGTTGATGATCTCGTGACCGATGTTGCCCGGAGATTTGACCGCGATACCGTCGGCAATCGTGTTGACGTTCGCGGACGGGATGACGTTGGGCTGTTTGAACGAATCGACGACAGCCGACGCGCCCTCGGCCTGTACGCCGACGATCCGGACGCGCGGGTTGATGCTCTTGACGCAGAACGCGATGCCCGCGAGGAGTCCGCCGCCGCCCGCGGGTACGACGATGGTGTCGACCATGGGGAGTTGCTGCAACAGTTCAAGTCCGATCGTCGCCTGTCCTGCAATGATGTCCGCGTCGTTGAACGGATGGATGAATACGCTGCCCTCTTGCTCCTGGATCTCAAGTGCGCGGTTGTACGCCTCGTCGTAGTAGGAGCCATACAGTTCGACCTTCGCACCGTAGCCCTCGGTCGCCGCGATCTTGGCGAGTGGCGACGAACGCGGCATGACAATCGTCGCAGGGATGCCGAACATGTGCGCGGCGAAGGCGACGCCCTGCGCATGATTGCCTGCCGACGATGCGACCACGGATTCCACTGCACCGTTCTCGCGCAGCGACGCGAGTTTGTTGTATGCGCCACGAATCTTAAAC
>CAYPOE010000034.1:0-12559 GCA_964412285.1 uncultured Eubacteriales bacterium
CACGTCTGAGCGGTATCGTTGGTACGTTCCCGACAAAGGACTTCAACGCTACACTGCAGATTGGTAACAATACCACCGCTACTAACGCTACCAAGGACGACGTATTAACTGCTGCTGCTGGCGCATTCAATACAAACGTTCGCGGCACAGTAACAGGTTTCGGTACTGCAGCTACTGCTTGGTCTGCAAATGCACTGACAGCCGCAGCTCCTGCAGCTGAGAACGATGCAACTTATGCAAATGCATTGACCCTGTATATGAAGCCTTTCACGACCATTATCGCTCAAGAAGCGCATAATGACCGTGTATTCCAGCCCAAGTCCTACTGGACAGGCGGATGGCGTTCGCTGAAGTCGACCACTACGGTTGGCACGACGACGTATGAGTCCGTTCTGAACGATGGCTCTTCCTGGAATAAGCCGTACGATGTACTGTCGGATGCTATTGTTGCAGCAGACGCCAACGTCTTCGACGTATACACCATCGGTAACGTAGTATACGCTATCAATGAGAGAGCCGAGAATATCGGTCTGACGCCGAACTATGGTTACAGCAACACATACGCTCTGCGTATGGGTGATGAAATCCTGAACGGCACAACACAGGCTAACGAAGTTAACGCTACTGTACACGTTGGTATCGGTGATATCAACAGCACACGTGGTGGCTTAGTCCGTAACGCTTGGGAGAAGATCCTGTTCACACAAAACGAGTGGCGCGCACGTTACGTCGCTGGTCTTGCAACACACTCCAACCCGAACGTGATCAACCCGAACCCCGCTAACCCGACGCTTGATAGCTTAGGTTATGTAGGTCCGATCAACCTGAATACTACTACAGTTGGTACGGCCGCTACAGGTACTGGCGCTCTGCTTGTTAGTGGCAAGTTGAATGCAGATGCAATCAAAACATGGTCTCTGGCAGCTGGTAATACAATGAAGAACTCGTTGCCGTTGCCGACTAATGCAGCCACCGCTTGGGGCTTAGGTCCTGTTGTAACGTATGCTACGTTAGGTTCTAATGGCGCTTTAGCAAGCATCTACAACTTGAACACAGAGACTGCTAGCGGCGTTACCACGTCGACATGGACATTAGACAGTGGTTCTGTATTGTCTGATGGACGCGCTGCTTTAGCTTCGCCGAACGCTTGGGGCATCGATGCTAACGACTTAAATAATCCTTACAAGGCTAAGTTCGCTCTGTTGGACAACAGCGGAAATGCAGTTGCTGGCTTTGTAATGGGTACAGCTACTGTTAATGGCGGCGGTGTTAATATCCCCGTAACTGCTGCTGGTAGCAATGCGACAGTAAACATCAAGACCTATGATGCTACAGGTACTGTAACAGGTCACGTTAATGTTACTTTCGTAGCTCCTACAGGTGGCTTTGTAGCTGCTGATGAGTATGCAGTAGTTAAGAATAGCGCTACCTCGTACTCGCTCTACAAGCTCGCTAATGGTTCGTTAACAATGTTTGTAGATGCTGCTGGTAAATTCAATGTTACCACACAGCTGGCAAGCGGCGTTACAGCTATCAATAGCACCGCTGTAAATACAGCTCCGTAAATCGTAATACCCTAGCTTCACCCAAAACCCCACCCCTTCGGTGGGGTTTTGCCTTTGCAGCAAAACTTCTGCGGGGCGGGGTTAACTTTTTGAGATAAGGTAAATCATGATTGATCGTAAACTGATTCATGTACTGGTAGATACCGTAGATGACGATATGGTTTTGGGCGTCGTTCAGCATATCCTTCAAAATGGTCTCGATGAATACGAGGCTACAGATGAGGAATTAGACGCTATCGCGCAAAGTCGCTTAGACGAAGTAGGTTGACGCCGCTTGTCGAACTCCCCCACCCCCGCGGAGTCCGCGGGGGTTGACTTTTGCGCGATGATGTGGTACGATGTATGTAATGTAGTACGGTGAGGGCTTCGCGTGTGATGCTACGAAACCCCCGAATTGCCGCTCGGGGTTACTTTAGACTTCTAAACGCATATTATGTCGATAACAAGTTTAATTATCAGAACGATGATCGCTTTGATTATTATCCGTTTCACTGAATCACTCCCTTCTATTATGATGGAAGTGAAGCCCTCGCCGTACGTACTACACTGTAAGTATAGCATATTTTGTAGAAATGTGTCAACCCTCGCTTACGCGGGGGTTGACTTTTGTGCGATAATATGGTACGATGTATGTAATGTAGTACAGTGAGGGCTTCGCGTGTAGTGCTGCGAAACCCCCGATTCTGGGTCGGGGTTAGTCGGAATTGCTTGATGTTATGCTATAAAATCTATAATGATTATAATGATCATTATAATGATAACACGAAGTATCATCTTTTTCACTGAATCACTCCCTTCTATCTATAATGGAAGTGAAGCCCTCGCCGTACGTACTACAGTATGATTATAGCATATTTTGTTGAAATGTGTCAACCTTCGCCTACGTGGGGGTTGACTTTTGCGCGATGATGTGGTACGATGTATGTAATGTAGTACGGTGAGGGCTTCGCGTGTAGTGCTGCGAAACCCCCGAATAGGCCTCGGGGTTACTTGAGTGTTTAGCCTTTTATCGCTTGTAGGATAATTATGATTATCGTCAATACGATGACTCGGATGATCAACTTTTTCACAATATTCACCTCCTTTCGGAGATGAAGCCCTCGCCGTACGTACTACACTTACAGTATAGCATATTTTGTCAGAATGCGTCAACCCCGCAGGAGCTCCTGCGGGGTTGACTTTTCCCTACATATGCAATAGATGCACTACCGCTACTCATCACATCACATCAAATGCGTACAGTCTACACAGATCCGCACCCCATGTATCGTGCAATATTACGCTTACATATCGAACATCATCACACTGCATTGGCAGTGCGCACAGCCGCTGGTGGTTATCTCTCATGTAGTATGCCGTGACTCCATCTGTCGTTCCCACTACTACAGTAAAGTCGCGTACGATGGTTTTCGGCACATACGTGCGCCCATGCTGCAACAAGATGTTGTGTCGCATCGGACGCGAACGGTCAACATCAGGCAGTGTCTCCCGGTTGAGGTCGCTGTCGAACACCAACCGTATCGCCTGTATCGCCGACGGCTCGGGCAGATCGTACCGTACGTAACAGCCTTTGCCGCCGACCGCCGCATGATCCACGCCGTCAACGATGCGCTCCACCCCATCGCGCAACAACGGCGCATGTTGCATATCTGACGACAGCGTCGCAGCCTCGGTCAGCCGCGACACGGCGCGAACGTGGTGCGGCAGGTAGCAATCGTCATCCATGAGTGCCTGTTGGAGTTCCGGCACATGATATTCGTATACCCCGCGCGGTGACGTATGATATTCCACCGCCAACGCCGCCGCCGTACCCACAGCCTGCCCGAGCAGCGCACACGTCGCCATCACCCGCGTCGAACTCATCGCAGTATGCGTGACGCTGATGTTGCGTCCCGCGCAGAACAGGTTGCCCACGTTCTTGGAGTACAGGCAGCGGTACGGGATGCCGTACGGGCAGGGCGCAGGATGGTAAATGGTGGGCGGCTCGGATGTATACAGCCCACCCGGATGGTGATCGTCCATCGACCACCCGCCGTACGCGACGACGTCGTCGAACCGTCCGCCGCTGCGCACGTCGTGCTGCGTGAGGATGTGGTCGCCGATGTAGCGGCGCGATTCGCGTTTGCCGGGCAATATGCCGATGAATTCGATGTCAAAGCGCTTGTTCTTCTCACAATGTTCGGGATCGTTCTTCACATAGTCCCAGATCCCGTACGCGACCCGCAGCAATTCGTCGCGTACCGACTCAGTGTCGTCGATCGTATGCCCCATGCCGCCGAGTTCAAGATACCAAAAGTTTTCGCCTGGATTGTGCAGATCTGGCATACGGTGCGGTAAATCGTCACGCGTAAACTTCTTCGCCCACGTCGGCGCGATGTACACGCGTTCGTCCGCATACTCGCGCGCCTGGATGAGCAGGCTCATGCCCATCGTACGCTGATCTGCGACGGGCGGCGCAATATCTTCGTCGAACTCGCCGCGCCCCTCGCGTCCCATGCGATATGCCGCGCCCGTGATCGGCGCGAGTACGCTGTCGCCCGAGCAGTCGGCGAAGAGATCGGCCTCGAATGCGTGATACTGCTGCGTCGTGAGCTGCCAACACGTGACCGACCGCAGTTTGTCGCCATCCATGACGCCATCCATGCACGAGCAGTTGAGGTACAGATCGAGGTTTGGCTGCTGCATCGCCTTTTCGAGCAGGATGCTGTCCCAGATGTAGTAGTTGCGATACGGATTGCGGTATTGGTTCTCAAGCAAAATCTCCTCAATCAGACCCGTTTCGCGGACATGATCGCCGTACGCGCCTGCCCCACACACCCACATGCGGATCTCGCTCGACGCGTTGCCGCCGAGCATGGGGCGATCCTGGATCAGCGCGGTATGTACGCCGCGCCGCGCCGCGGCAATCGCCGCACAGAGGCCCGACAGTCCGCCGCCCACGACGCAGAACTGTACGGTATGCCGAATCGTTTGAAATGCGCCCATATTTGCCCCCTATTGGTATGCGGCCCATGTCGATCATTTGATCGTTGATCAAACGTTTAGCAACTGATGTGTTGATCGAATGCCGCATATACACTGTATATCATCAGACTACCATGAGTCCGATGACCGTCTTGGCATCAATGATTTCGCCGTTACAGCACATCTGCTGTGCGACCTCGAACGGCGTGGGTACGACGTCGACGAACTCGTATTCGTCGGGATCGGTGTCGCCGACCGTGCAATCGTGCGCCTGATAGATGTGGATAACCTCGGTGTCGTAGCCCGGCGACACGTAGTACGTGCCGATGCGTGTCATGTGCGACGCGATGAGGCCGGTCTCTTCGCGCAACTCACGGTACGCGCAATGCTCGGGATCTTCGCCCGGCTCGAGTTTACCGGCAGGCAGTTCGAGCAGGTACTGCCCGGCGGCCTTGCGGTACTGGCGCACCAAGTAGACATTGCCCTCGTGTATCGCGAGGATCGCGACCCCGCCGTTGTGTACGACGATTTCGCGCGTGCCGTGCGTACCGTCGGGCTGTTCGATCGTGTGTACTTCGGCGGTAAACACGCGTCCCTCGAATGCGACGCGCTTTTCGATTGTACGTTCGGGTGTGTGATTGTCCATGTTATGTCTTTCCGCCCCCAATCTGTATTTGTATCCTTCGCGCTCACAAACTACGCAACAGCATTGAGTTCCTCTGATAACGCACCCGCCACACCCGGATTCATCACGCAATCCAAGGCAAAATGATGCATCATGATCGTCGTCGCCAACGCGGCGTTGACAAGGCCGATGCCCGAGCACACGGCGACAACGGTATGATCATGGGTGTGGCCAACCACAAATTCATACATGGATAGGGTCTGGGTATGCTTTTCATCGAGTGATTCGATGATCTCTTTCAGTTCACATTCCATAGCTGCGATCATGCCTATGTTCATTGGATACCCTCGCTCGTGGTCTCTGTGTTGATGATTTTAAGTTTATAGGTGCCAAATCAGGTCGCACACAGGATGATCGGGTCGCGGCGTAGTCGCGGCCAGTTCGCGCAGCGCGGGCAATGCCTCTGCAAGCGCGTCCCAGTACTCGGGCGTGAAGAACCACGTCCCACTCATCAGGTAAATATTCCGCAGTCCACAGTGGATTTCCAACTCGATTTTGCGGATCCAATTCTCGGGCGACAATGCGTTGGCAGGGAACACCGTGGATTCGCTGTAGCACAAGTCGTCGTCGCCGACCAACCGCATGTGCGTGTGAATGCTCGCCGCGATCGCCTGTTGCCCCTGCGGATGCAGCCAACTTGCGTCGTCAAAGTGTCCCTCGCCGACGCGGAAGATCGTCGACGGCACGGTCTGCCGGATCAGCTCAATATCGACGCCATGTCGCCGATCGCCGTTGTGCATGACCATGACGCCCGTCGTCATATCGGGCAGCGTCACGGCTTGAATGTACCGCAGCAGTGCGCCGCACTGGTACTGCTTCCACTGCTCGCTCAACTCGGGATCTGCGACGATTTGCTTGGGACTTGCATTCACGCCGTATCGGTTGCGGAAGCCATCTAAACACGCGTCGCAGAAACAGCCTTGCAGATCCGCGCCCCACATGCCGAGTCGCAGATCGTCGTCGTAGAACACCTTCGAGATGCCGATGCTTTTGAGCGCACGCGCGACCTCTGCGCTGTCGTGCAGGAGTTTATCGTTGACGCAGGTGGTGTTGTAGAGTGTGTTGCCGTCGACGTCGACGCGACTGCGCCAACCCGCGCCGATGTCCAACGAGATTGTGGGATCGTTGGGATCGAGCGAGTTGCCGCCGTGTCCGAACGGCACATTGATCGCGCCCACCTCGAACCCGTCGTCCTCCAGGATGCGTTTGGCGCGCTCGAGCTTCTCGACTGAGGTATCCCACCGTCCGTAGAAGTAGCCGAACAGCCAGATGGTCTCCACACCCGCGCGCTTCATACGCTTTGCCTTCTCGGCGTAGGTTGGATCGGACAGCGGCAGGTCGGCGCTGAAGTTGTAGTTGATTTTCATCGTTGCGTTCTCCCGATTGCTATGATCAAGATTCAAGGCAGAATAGAATATCTCGCGGTCATTATCACTCATTGCGTTATTGAAACGATCATGCAAGACATTTATAATATAATTATGAAGCGCTTCAGCGACAGATCAAATGTTGAATGGAAAGGGGTGAATCTACATGGGTGTCAATGCACAAAAAGTTGCAGAACAAATCTACGCATTGCGCAAAGCCAAGGGATTGACGCAAAATGAGCTTGGGGAGAGGCTTTCCATATCGTTCCAAGCCGTCAGCAAATGGGAGCGCGGCGAAACGCTACCCGATGTCGGCATCCTCGTCGACCTCGCCAATGTACTTGAAACCACGGTCGACAATATCTTGACAGGCGGTGCCAAGATGATGCAGTACAGAGGCAAGATCACCGTTTCCGACATGCGCGAAGGCATAACATGCCTTGAGAAAGTCGGCCAGTTGCTCGGCAAAGATAATATCATCTATCGTTATGCGATACAAGGGATCAACGAAAGCATGAATGCCGACATCGAGGCGTGTTTTACAGATGATTTCGCCTTTGAATGTTTTGTCGCCGAGGCGATCATCCAAAACCTAAAGGCGGGCGCTTACATCGACTTGACGGATGTGAAGAATCATTTTAAGCACGAGCACTTTAGAAATATCGTCTGCGAATACGCAGAAAGATTTCACATCAAGTAGACGTCCCACACAAGCCTATATCACGATACGCCGACGCGATGGCAGAATCCTGCCATCGCGTCTGTTGCAGTGTACGTGTGGGGGTGTGTGCCGACCTCTATTTCATTGCTATATCGATGCATCATCTTTATCTATGATGCTACGGATCGCACGAATCGTTTCTTTGAAATACGCGAACATGGATTTATCACTTGTGCGATACGTGGGATGGGGAAAATCTATCAATATCCTGTCGTTTAAGATAAGATATTCCGCACCTGACTTGCATACGCCCATGCTGTGTATCCTTGAACCCAGAACCTCTTTGGCAATGGAGTAGGTACCTGCACACACGACAATATCCGGCCTGATAATGCTGATTTCCTCAAACCACTCGCTTGCATTTGCGTGCGCGTGCGACGCAATTTCGGACATATCGGAGGAACCCTTGCCCGCAGTCTTTTTGAGATTGGTGGTGGCAACCCACAACAATGCCTCGTACAACCGTTCGTCGTTTATATCGGCGAAACAAATGTCGGGGTATTGGGCTACAAGTAGCCACCGACATACATTTGCCCATGTGCGATAGAACGGGATCTTCTTGTTGTAGATGCCTTCCAGTAATTGGGGCAAACTCCAATCGTAATGGCTGTTTGGATCATTTACTTCTTTTAACAGCATCATTACTTTTAATTTGAGCTTTTGGTACTCGGTCTCACAAGCGACGCCACCCGAGATGAACTTGTCATCAGGATGGAAGTGCGCATTGAGCCTACTGATTCTTTCGTTGATTGAATCATGCATCCGTGTACCCTCGTGTTTTCATGCCTTGACCTTCTGCGTCTCACTTGTTTGCGCCCCATCATCCCCGCCGACTTTCCCGATGTCGCCGATATTCGCCTTGACCGCGACGAACAGGTTGATGCACGACAACGCGGCTGCGATGAAGAACACGTACTGCGGCCCCCACTCGTGCCACACGATACCGCCCGCGGTCGCGGCTGCAATTGAGATCACGTGGTCGATTGACACGCCCATCGACAGCGTCGGCGTGATCTCGGATGTATCTACCGCAATCGAACGCAGGTACAGCGTGCGCACCATGCCCATCGAGAACGACATGCGATCGAGGATGAACAGCCCGTACATGGCGATCACGGGCAGTCCCACCGTCGCAATCGTACCCGACGTGAAGCCTGCCGTGATGAGTCCGTAGAGGATGTACACGCCGATGAACGAGATCGCATCCGCGTAGAGCATCACGCGGATGCCGAAGCGGTCGAGGCATTTGCCGAGCATCGGCAGGAAGAATACTCCGATGAGACCTCCCACCATGCCGAGGATCGACATGACGTCCGCGCCCTTGGATAGAATCTCGATCAGGATCCACGGCCCGAACACGGCCATGATCTGCTTCTGTGCGCCGTGCAGCGCCGCCAATATGTAGTAGTACATATAGCGCTTTCGGATCAGCAGCCTTTTCCCACCCGTCGACACGGGGATGTCGCCCGTATACTTGCGTACGCCGATCAGCAGCGCGAGTACGACGATGAACAGCACGCCCGCTAGTACGAACGGCGCTTTGATCGGCGTGACGAACGAGAAGAGACCGTAGCGGAAGCCCGCGAATACGATCAGCGACCCTACGATGCCCGCCGCCGTCTTGAACGCCGTGATCTTACCGAGTCCTGCGCCTGCGTTCTTGTGTCCCACGAGATCCATCGCGATCGAATCTTGGAGCGGGAAGAACAGGTGCATACCGAGCGAGTTGATGAACAAAAAGATGCACATCACGTTAAACGTCGGCGTCGTGAATCCGAGCGCGAAGATGCCGACGATGAACAGTCCCTGCGCGACGATGGCCATGCGCAGTTCGCCGAGTCCCGCGAGCAGCGATACCACGACGAGGCAGAGTAGGCCAGGCAGTTCGCGCGGGAACTCGATGAAGCCGCGCATCTGCGCGTCGGCGTTGTACGCGTCGCGGAAGTAGTTGGAGAAGACCGAATCCGTCATGGCAATGCCTACAGCCAACACCATGACGGACAGCGTGAACAGCCGCAATGCTTTCTGATTCTTCTGATTCTTCTGATTCTCCATATGCGTCAATGAACCCCTTGTGGGCCAAGAAACCCTTGCGCCGACTGGCGGCTGTATTATTCGTACTCACACTTTTGCAGCAACGTCTCCTGCGCCTCGCGGATCTCTTCGGCGGATAGCTCCTGCATGATGTCCATGTCGTACACGACGTGCGAACCTAGCATCGGCGACATCAGCGCGAAGAATCGCCGCTGTACCGCCGCAGACGCGCCGTGCAGCGCGGCGGCCGTCGTCTCAATGCTGCTGTGCATGATGTACTCGTAGATGTCGGCGGGCGAGACCTCGTCGGCCAGCAACGGCTCAAGCAGGTCGCACGACGGCAACGCGCCGCGATCCCCGAGTCCCATCAGATGATTGTCGGGCAAGTAGCTGTATGCGCGCGTGCGATCCTCGTACGCGCTCGCGACGTCCTCCTCGAAGAATGCGTAGAGGATCTGCCGCAACAGGCGCGGGTCGGTCGCGTTCTGGATGTGCAGCGCGCCCACTTTGATCAGCTGATTGCGGAAGCGTTCGACGCGGTTGTAGCGCCGATAGTGCGTCATGTTGTCGAGGATCTCGGTAATCACGATGGGGTCGCAACCGTCGATGATGAGCGCGAACGCCGTCGACAGGAACCGACTCTCGCTGGCCTGCACCTCTTCCCGTATCCCGAGCAGGCCGTCGACGCGCGCGCGCCTACAGAGGTCGAGTAGGTAGGTGACAGTCGGCAAACAGTACAGCTTCTCGTCGGGCAGGATGAAGTTGTAGCCGCCGTCGAACGCGAACAGCGCGTCGATGCTCACGCCGAGTGCCGTCGCGACGGGCGGCAGTGCGGACGTAGGCAGGTCGGCCTGCTTACCGAGGAACGCGTCCAACACCAACGCGTCTACCCCCGAACGTGCGGCCAATGTCGCGCAATCGATGCGCGCGGCCTTCATAAACTCAGTGATACGCAAACGTAAGATGTCCATAGGTATACCTGTTGTGTGTTTACTGATCGCGCTGATCGTTCCTGTGGGGCTGATGGTTCGTGTCACGCTGGTTGTTCATGCGCTTGACTGCGCACATGTCGCCGCACATCGTACACGGCTCTCCGTCGGCGATCGCGCCCGCGTGGTATCCCCGCGCCGTCGGGGGATCAATCGCGTTGTCGCACATGCCCTTCCAGTTGAGTGCGACGCGCGCGTCGGTCATGCGCGTATCCCGATCCGTCGCACCGGGGATGCCCTTGGCGATGTCGCCCGCATGTGCGGCGATCAGCGACGCCGCGATGCCATCGCGCACGTCGTCGATGTCGGGCAGGCGCAGATGTTCGGCCGGCGTCACGTAGCAGAGGAAGTCCGCGCCCGACGCGGCCGCGACTGCGCCGCCGATGGCCGCCGTGATGTGGTCGTAGCCCGCACCGATGTCGGTCACGAGCGGCCCCAGTACGTAGAACGGCGCGTTGTGGCAGAGTCTCTTCTCCAATAACATGTTCGCCGCGATCTCGTTGATCGCCATGTGACCCGGCCCTTCGACCATGACGGTCACGCCCTTCTCCCACGCGCGCAGCGTGAGTTCGCCGAGCGTGATCAACTCCTCGATCTGCGACGCGTCGGTCGCATCGGCGATGCAGCCCGGGCGACACGCGTCGCCGAGCGAGATCGTCACGTCGTACTGTGCGAGGATGTCGAGCAGTTCATCGTACCGCTCGTAGAACGGGTTCTCGCCGCCTGTGACGCGCATGAACTCGTAGATGAAGGAGCCGCCGCGCGACACGATGCCGCACCGCCGATTGCTTCTGGCAAACCGTTCGGCGGTATGGCGATTGAGTCCCGCGTGGATCGTGACGAAGTCCACGCCGTCTTTTGCGTGGCGCTCGACGACATTGAACAGATCGTCCGACGTGAGCTGTTCAATCGGCTTGTCGTGGAAGCCGATCGCGTCATACACGGGTACCGTGCCGACTGCGCAGTGGGTGTTGGCGATCAGCCACTCGCGGAACGACGCCGTCTTGCCGTAGCACGACAGATCCATGATCGCGTCCGCGCCCATCTCCATCGCGAGCCGGACTTTGTCCTGTTCGAGCGTGTAGTCGAGCGCGTCGGCCGATACGCCGAGGTTGACGTTGATCTTGGTGCGCATCCCGAGTCCGATGCCGCTGGGTTTGAGCGCCGTATGGCGCGGGTTGGCCGGAATCGCGATGGTACCGTTCGCTACGCGCTGGAGCAGCGTCGCCGCGTCGATCCCCTCATGGTCGATCACGTACTGCATGGCGGGCGAGATGACGCCCTGTCTTGCGGATTGAATATTGGTCATTGCTTTATCCTATTCTGTTGCTCTCTGTGCATCGCGCATGATGCGGCGCAATTCATAAATTTTATCTTGGATGTACTCGGCCGCGCAGATGTCCGACACGAGGCACACGCAGTACGCGCCGTTCTGCACGACGTCGGCGAGGTTGTGTGGCTTGATGCCGCCGATCGCGACGTACGGCAGCGACACGTGGTCGCGCACGTAGCGCAGATACTCGAGCCCCACGGGCATGTAGTCGGCCTTGGTCGGGGTCGCGTAGATGGGGCCTGCGCCGATGTAGTCGGGCCGTTGTGCGAGTGCTTCTTGCGCGTCGGACGGGGAGTGCGTCGACAGTCCGACTAAGAGTTGCGGCGCGACCTTGCGAATCATTGCGACGGGCATGTCGTCCTGCCCGACGTGTACGCCGTCCGCCCCCACGGCCAACGCCAACGCCACGTCGTCGTTGATGAGGAACGTCGCGCCGTACTGCGCCGTAATCGCGCGGATGCGTTCGCACTCGTCGAACTGCTCCCGTGCGGGCTTGCGCTTCTCGCGGTACTGGATGATCTTGAGTCCCGCGTCGCACATGGCCTCGGCGATGTAGACTGCGCCGCGCCCGTTGCTGTACCCGTCGTCGGTGATGCCGTAGATGTCGGCGTCGCGCGGGGTGTAGCGGATGGGGAAACGCTTCAATAGGCGCGTCTCTGCGTCGTAGACCTCGAACCGCATCCGCTCGTACGCCTTGGCCGTGTCGTACGCGCCGATGCACTTGAGTTGTTCTTCAACGACGCGCAGCGCCTCCTCGGCGCGCACGGCATTGGCGCGCAGCATGTCGCGCGTGTCTGTGCGCGTATCCATGTCTCCCGTGACGGTCACGCTGTCGCCGTGATCGGACAGCGGCGCGCGGTAGAGCGCGAGTTCGCGCGGCGCATAGGTGTGGCGTACGGCG
>CAYPOE010000035.1:0-12529 GCA_964412285.1 uncultured Eubacteriales bacterium
GTTACGGGCAGAATGTGCTGAGTCACGCGATCGAGGTATCGCATATCGCCGGACTCATGGCTGGTGAACTCGGCGTTGACATCACGCTCGCCAAGCGTGCAGGATTGTTGCATGACATCGGCAAGGCCGTCGACCACGAGGTCGAGGGTTCGCACGCCGCGATTGGTGCAGACCTTGCGCGTAAGTATAAAGAGAACAGCGAGGTCATCCACGCGATACAGGCGCACCACAACGAGATACAGCCGACGTCTGTCGTGGCGTGCTTGGTACAGGCGGCTGACTCGATTTCCGCATCACGCCCCGGCGCGCGTCGCGAGAACATCGAAACGTACATCAAACGCCTTGAGAAGCTCGAGGATATCGCCAACTCGTTTGACGGCGTCGAGCGCTCGTTCGCAATACAGGCCGGACGCGAGATCCGCATCATGGTCAAGCCTGAGATTGTCAACGACGACGAAACCATCCTCATCGCGCGCGACATCGTGACCAAGATTGAGAACAGTCTTGAGTATCCGGGACAGATCAAGGTCAATGTAATACGCGAGCTGCGGGCCGTCGAATACGCAAAATAGACCATTCATCAAAGAGAGTATAGTATATACAGTTGCGCTGACATACGATTGCATCGATAAAGCCCCTGCGTGGATCATGAACCATGCAGGGGCTTTGGTTATCCGATGCGTTTGTGTGAATTTAGAACTTGTACGCGCCGCCGTTGTCTAAGGCAAGGTATGCGCCTTGCAGCAACCGCGTCAGCTCGATGCCGTCGTCGAGGCCGAATCCTTCGGGATTCTTGATGCCGTCCAGTACGACGTCAGGGAATTGCAGGATCGGGATCGGCAGCGCCGCAGGCATGGTCGGTGTGACGCAGTCGTTGATGTACGGTTTTAATGCCTTGGAGCAGAACTGTACCTGTCCGCCGAATTCGATCAGCGTCGCGTCGCTGCCGTAGATCTCGACGGCGCACGGCGTGCGGTAGGTGACGAACGAGGTCTCGCAGGTGGCGACCGCGTCATTCTCGAACAGGATCGATGCAGTCGCCGCTTCGTCGACCTTGCCGCCGAACGGCGTCGTCATGATACTCGTGATCGAAATCGGCTTGCCGAGCAGCCAGCTCGCCGTGTACATCGGATGACAGCCCAGATCCATCAGCGAACCGCCGCACGCGTCGGCCTTCTCGAACCAATACGCGGGCAACCAACCGCCCGATACGCCGTCGTGACCGTTGCGGATGCGCACGAGCGAGATCTTGCCGAATGCGCCGTCCGCAATCAATTGCTTGGCAAAACGTACGACGGGCGTGCAACGCTGCGGCAGACTGATCATGAACGTCACGTCGTTGGCGAGGACGGCCTCTTTAATGCGTTCGCACTCGGCTACGGTCGGAGCCATGGCTTTTTCGGTGAAGATGTGTTTCTTGGCGTTGGCCGCCTTGACCATGACGTACTCATGCTGCGACGTGGGCGCGTCGACGATGACCGCGTCGACGTCGGCGCGTGCGAGGATGGCGTCGAGGTCGGTGCTGAACGCCGCGCCGAGCTTGTCGGCCCACGGCTTGCCGCGCGCTTCGTCGTTATCCCACACAGCTGTGATATTGCACTTACCCGTGCCGAGCAGCTGATTGGCGTAGCCTTCGGCATGGACATGCCACTTGCTGAGCATAGCTATGTTTAACATAGAACCTCCTGATATTTGTGATAGATACACTATATCATACTTGCTGCGCCAATGCAATAAGTTGCTCTATGCGCAAATCCGACTTCCGGGATGATGTTGCTTGTATTGTGTGCGATTTCAAGAATCGTCCAGATGCGTCTATTGACTTTTTTGCACTGTATGATAAAATTAAGTGAGTACTGACATGATCCCCATAATCTTGCGCGATATTTTTGATACTTTGGCACAAAATGATATAAGGATACCGCATACTGAGAGGCGTAAATGGAAGGAATAAACGTACGTCACTTGGCGAATATAGCCAAAAGGCTTTCGCGTATGATTGCGCAACCCTCGATCAATACGCCCTTGCCGACAGATATAGATGCAGTATTGGACAACATCGAACGCAACGTCGATCATCTCGAGCGGCATCTTGAGGAGCTGTCGCGATATTTGGACGCCATACGCGAGGGCAGTCTGCATCACCCAGCTCCACAAGGCGGATTGCCTGCGATCAACGCCGCGAAGGGTTTGTGCGATAAGCTGAAAAATGAGGCACGACAGACGTCCAACCATGAGATACAATTGCGTGAAGAGATGGAGCGCAACTCACAGGTGGCCGAGTCGTTGGCGCGCTCGAACGAGTTGTTTCTGTCTGTGCTATCAAACATCACCGACATTGTCGTCGTTGTACACGAAAAGGACATTTTGTTTTGTAACAATCGTGGCATTGATGCATTCTCCGAGGTCAATTTCGACACGCGCGACGTACTGTTGCATTCGCTGCTGAATCTGCGCGAGGATACGGGCGAGCCGCAAGAGATATTTGATAAGCAGCGCGAACGATACTATCTGATAAAATCCATGCCCATGGATTGGAGTGACCATGGCCGCGTCCACCTGCAAATCGCGTCGGACATCACGGAGTCCAAGAATAAAGAAGTGGCACTTCAGCAAATTGCGTTTATCGATGAACTCACGGGCGTGCCCAACCGCCGCGCCGGACTCGCGCGCCTGAACCTGCTCATGAAGTCTGAAGTCAACTACCCGATCTGCATCGTGTTCATCGACATGGATGGTCTCAAGTTTGTCAACGATGCATTGGGTCACGCGTACGGGGACGTCTATATTCGCACTGTCGCCGATACCATCACGTCGGCGATTCGCGGCAACGATTTTTGCGCACGCATCGGTGGTGATGAGTTCCTCGTCATACTTGTGCGCGAGAACGAGCACACCGCGCGCATGGTCATGCAGCGCGTCGATCTGATCCTGTCAGGATTGTCCGATACGCCTGGGTACAATCATGCGCTCGCGATCTCCTACGGCATCGAAGAGATACAGTCGTACGATGGCAAGGGTGCCGATGTACACATCACCGAAGCCGACGCGCGTATGTATGAATGCAAGAAGCAGCGCAAAGGGACATTGGATAGATAATCACAAATCCCGCCAACACTCTGGCGGGATTTGTTTATTTCTTGTGCTTTTTCTTGCCCTGTATCTCAGGAACGGGGGGTTGATCGTTCTTGGGCATGTGTGTGATGTGGTTGCTCTCGGTGCCGTGGGGTTCCGACGGGTCGGGACGGCGCATACCTTTTTTCGCCATGTCGTATACTCCTTATGTTCTCGTGTTCTTATGTTCGTGTGGGATCTTACGACAACTATTATGCGCCTACGTCGCCGCCGTTATGCGCGAATGCACCTACACGGTTTTCTTCACAGCTTCGACAAATGCACGTGGAGCTATGATCTTCCAACCCTGTGCATTTTTAACACACGTTTCGTTGAGGAGATCCGCGATCTGTCGATAGTCCAGATCGGGGTTGATCTGCCAGCCCAACGCCAACACGCCTGCCGCGTACGGCATACCCCAACTGAATCCACCCTGGCCCGTATACTGGTACGATGGCTTGTTGATCGTATACTCCTCAGCTACCGTTCGATACGAGCACGGTACGACGATATCCTCAGAGGGCTTGGAGGACGATGCAGATGATTGCGACGGCCAACCGACTACGCATTTTTCAACACTTTCGCGGTCATCGGGATCATAATACCCGGGCATAAACGACAAACCCGCGTCGTTGATGTTTGCGCAATCGAGTACGAGGATGCCGTCGTCCTGCGCACGTTCCACGGCTTCCTGATACAGTTTGTGATTCTTCTTAAACGGCCCACTCTCGAGCGAGGGAGCCGCCGATATGGACACGACGCGGATCTTCTCGCCCTCGGGCAACAGTGCGTTCTGCCCGACAATCCAGTCCAACGCATCGGCGTAGTACTTGCTGTCGGCCGTCCACGACGGTGCGGCCGCGAAGTATACATTGGCTTCGGGCGCGACGCCGTTGCTATCGCCGACCAGTAAACTCGCGACCGCCGGCGCGTGCATCGAGCCGCTGTCCTCGGGCTGATTGCAGCCTGTGTCGTAGTACGCCTTGATTTTGCCTACGAACTCAGGATGATCGAGCAGCAGGTTTTGATCGATGATGGCGACGTTGACGCCGCGCCCTGTGACGCCCTCCGCGTGCAGCGACCGCACGCCGAGGCCGGGGTTCTTGCCGTCCTCCATGATCCGCTCTGTCAGCAACTCGTTGCCTTCAAACACGACGTTCTTATTAAACGTATACGTGATGATGTCGTCGGCTGTGTAATCGTCCGGCGTGAGCGTTCGCACGTCGTCGTTCATCAGCCTCGCATCGGCAAACGGCTTGAGCGGCAGCGGCGCGGTTTGGAAGCCGCCGCCAAACTCGCAAGCCGCGAGCAATGCCAAGATGATCATAAAGACCATTAACTGTTTCATAAATGACACCTCCGTATTATTCGTTGTTTGTAATGTCAAAACTCAATATCACTTTGAATAAATCGCCGTCGACGGCTACATCGAACCGTCCGCCGCACGCACGCGTGAATCCTGCCGCGATAGAGAGTCCGAGTCCGCTGCCGTCGCCGCTACGTGACTTGTCGCCGCGGTAGAAGCCCGTGAGTACATCTTCGGCCGTGAAGGTCATCTCGTATGCCGACATATTCTTGACCGATACCGTCACCCGTCCATCTTGTTTGCTCACGTCGACGTAGACGCGGCTTCCCTGCATGGCGTAAGCCAACGTATTGTTGACGATATTCTGCATAACACGATACAGTTTCTTGCCGTCGGCCATAATGTAGATTGGCTCGTTGGGCAGCATCGTCTTGAACGTCAGCCCCGACCCGGTGATGCTGTCCTCCATATCGGCGAGGGTCTGCTTGACGAGCAGTACGACGTCGATGCGCTCCAAAGTCAACTCGATTGTACCGCCCGCCGACTTGGCGAGGTCGAACAGATCGGACACAATCGCCGCCAACCGCGCCGCCTTGGCCGCGAGGATCTCGGCGTATTCGCCGCACGGGTCGTAGTCGTGTTCGTTTACCGCCTTGCGCAGCAGATCGATGTAGCTGATGATTGAGGTCAGCGGACTGCGCAGGTCGTGCGACACATTCGTGATGAGTTCGACCTTGGTGCGCTCGGCCTTGAGCTGTTCCATCGCACTCTCGCTGATACCGTCAGAGATTTGCGCATACGTCTTTCTGTTCATAAAGACGTATGCGGCAGTCAGCGCGATCTCAAGCAAGAGTCCCAAAAAGAAGAATGGCGGTACCGCGAAGCCTAAACATACAATGAACATACAAGCCACGCTGAGTGCGATATACATCCACTGTCGGCGGTGCAGGATCTGCGTCGGCGTGTGACCATGATAGAGTCTGTTATCGAATACGCCCGCGACGCCGTAGAAGATCTTGCGGCATATCGTCCATACGATCGTGTGTTTGAGCAATCGTCCCGCCTTGATCTTGCGCACGAGCGACAGCAGTAGCATGAGCAACAGTGCGCCTGCTACGGCGGTCGATATGGCTATGAGCATGATGAGCCAGAGGTTGTCCAACACCATTGGGCGATATTGGTAGTATCCAAAACTGCTCCACAGACTCTCGACAAATACTACCCAAAATAGTATTGTTCCAAAACATAAACCCAGATTGACCTCGGTATACAGCCGGTCGATGTACATCATATACAGTGCATCGTCGACGGCCTTGCGTCCCGCGCCCCAGATCAACAGACACAGCGACAGCAACGCTATGCACAGATACACGAGTAGATTGGAGCCGTACTCGATCGTCCTGCTGCGCGTGTTGCCCCACTCGATAGCCCTCTGCTGCATATACGCATCGTCGAGCGCCAAGTAAAACGTATGATCCTGCACCATGTACTCGATGTACCCATTGCGATAGATGGGCACGGCAGAGGTATTCTTGCCGAGTGACCACTCGCCGTTTTTATACACGTATAGTGCCTCTGTCGCATCGTTGAACAGCGACGGGTTGAATTCACCGCTCTCGCTGTAGCTGCTGGCAATATAGAACCTGTATTTGGGCGTATTGTCGTTGACGATGCCGTTGCTGGGGTTGTTTCGGTATGACCCGCTCTCGAGCTTCTCGTGTATATCGCTCACGATGCGCTCCAACATCCACGAGAAGCCTCTGCTCTGCTTGAAGTCCGTGACAGCTATGGATTCGACGTCGCAGTTGCCGTACCCGAAGAACTGGATATATGCAGTGCAGCCTGCTACACCCATAATGAACGCGAAGATCAGTATCGCTTTGCTCAGCGGTTTACGTAACGTTCTTTTCAATTTTGTAACCAATACCCCACACCACCTTTAGATATTTAGGCTCTTTTGGGTTGATCTCGATCTTCTCGCGGATACGCCGGATATGCACCATCACGGTATTCTCGACCGAGAACGCGGGCTCGTTCCAGACGCGCTCGTAGATGCGTTCGGCTGAGAATACGATCCCCGCGTTGCGCATGAGCAGTTGCATGATGCGATACTCGGTCGGCGTCAGCGGCACAACCTCGCCGTCGACGGTAAGCGCAGCCGCGTCGGTATCCAGCACGAGTCCGCCCACGACGATGATGTTGTCCGACGCGGTGCGGTGGATGTCGCCGAGCGACAGATACCGCCGCAGCGCGGCCTTGACGCGGGCGACGAGTTCAGCGGGTACGTACGGCTTGGTCACGTAGTCATCCGCGCCCATCGACAGTCCGAGGATCTTGTCGCTGTCCTCACTCTTGGCAGACAGCAGGATGATCGGAATGTTGCGCGTATCGCGGATCTTCATCATCGCAGACAGGCCGTCGAGCCGTGGCATCATGATGTCGAGGATGATGAGCTGTATGTCGCCTGCGACGAGCGCATCCAACGCTTCGACGCCATCACGCGCCGTCACGGTATCGATGGCCTCGTGACGCAACAGCGCCGCGACGGCATTGGCGATGGCCGCGTCGTCGTCGGCAATTAAAACCGTAGGCATATGCCCTCCCAAAAATAAACCAAAAGTAACCTATGTGTAGAGTATACTATGTAACGTTTTCAAAACGTTATACGAAAATCTTACGAATTTCTTACGGCTCATGTCTGACCACAGGCAAGTCCCAGCGATACCGCGATGCGAGTAGCCGTATCGCAAGCACCGTCGCCGTACACGCGATGGTTGCGCCGAGGCTGTGCAGCGTGGGATACAGCGTCACATACACAATCCCGCCGACGATGGCGGCGACCGCGTACACACGTTTGGTGAACACGGCGGGTACGCGCATGGCAAACACATCGCGCAGGATACCGCCGCCCACGCCCGTGAGTACGCCGACGAAGATCAGCAAAAACGGGTTGCCTATGTAACCCGCCGTAATCGCCGTCTGCGCACCCACCGCCGTGAACGTACCCAATCCCAACGCGTCGAGTAAGTCGAGTACGCGCATACTGCGTTCGCGATACACGCGCGTGTACATCCTGCCGCCGCGCCACGCGAAGATAAACATGACGAGCGACATGCCGCAAGCCACGGCGATATACGACGGGTTACGGAACAGCATAGGCGGATTGAGTCCGAGTATCACGTCGCGGATGAGTCCGCCGCCCATGGCCGTGACGCTGCCCTGCACGAGTACGCCGAACGCGTCCATGCGGCACTCAATGGCGACCATCACACCTGAGATCGCGAACGCGATGATGCCGATGTATTCGATCAATGCGATGACGTGTTCGACTGTCATGCGGGGCCCTCGCTGTATCGTAGCGCCCACTGTTCGCATACGCGGCTGTATCCGATGGTTTCGTACACGTGATTCGCCGTGTCGTTGTCCACGTTGGCGCACAGAACGGCCATGCCGTACTGCTTGATTAGCGCCGCAGTCAACGCATGTACGCAGGAAGTTGCGTAGCCCTTGCATCGCAGGTAGGGCGGCGTGTAGACACGTGTGATCACGGCGGCGTTCGGCGTACGACGCTTGACGGTCGCCATGCAGCACGGCATACCGTCGGCATTGTGCCACGTGAACACATGCTCGTTGTGTACGTCTGCATTGACCTCGTCGTATAGTTCGGCAATATGGCTGCCGTCCATGCCGCACGATGCACGGAAGTCGCCGAGCCAGTACGGCAGGAAGTATACATCGTCGGGCGCGGCGTAGTACAGCGTACCCTCGACCAGCGGTATGTCCTCGACCTGCGTGGCCTTGAGTGCGTATTGTTTATCGATGACGCTGCTCACACACGACGAACGCAGCGTGTACGACACGTCGAACGCTTCAATCAGCGCCGTATTGCCGAGTACGCCATGGATCGCGATGCCCTCCTGTACATACACGCCGACCAACGCGTCGATCGCCTCGGGATCCACGTCGATATGCACGGGCAATGCGGGCAGCAGCAAGTATGGCGGCGCATAGAGTGAGAGCAATAATACGTCGTCGTGATCCGACACTACGACGTGGAGTCGCGCACCCCACGCCCAGTCGTCGTAGTCGGACAGCACGAGCGAGAGCGGCATATGATATGCCGCCTCGTCATAGGATAGGTATTTGACCACCTGCGCGCGGATCTCAGGCAGTTCGGTATAACAGATCACTCGCATAATGTCGGATAGAGTTTCTCAAACCATCGTGTGTAGTCGCCGTAGTCGAACGTCATCTCGCCGCAGACGTAGTGGTTGGTACCGCTCACGTCGCCGTTCCAGATGATCTTATACATGCGCTGCATATTGCGCATGTAGTCGAGTTTGCCGATCACGGTCGCGTCGTCGGCCTTGGCCGTAACGTCGTTCGCGTATATGCGCTCGTCGGTATCGATGTCGATGATCTCGACATGTAATTGCACGTCATCGCGCGTATCGTTGCAGACCACGATCTCGTTGTACCAGCCGCGCGGCTCGCGCAGTGCGACGAGCACGTCCTGCTGTGCCTGTTTGATGTAGTGGTAGGCAAGTTTCTTCTCGAAGTAGTAGTCGACGACCGCGTCGCTGATCTGCGGCCACCCGTCGAGCAGATTCCACCAGAGGATGCCCGTCTTGCGCCACTTGAACGTGCGGAACAGCTCGATGAAGAACTTCTTCGCCTCGGCCTGCACGATTTGGCTCATGCGTGAGAAATCGGCGAGGTTGTCGGGGGTCTGCGTGAAGAACTCGCGCAGCTGTTTTTCCATGAGCTTGATGCGGTAGTCGTAGATGTCGATGCCGGGTACAGGTGAGGATGCGTGCAGCAACCACTGCTCATTGTGGATCGGCCACAGCTTGTCGGGCGCGATGAACTTGGCGAGTGACGCAGGCGAGTTGCAGCCGTGGTAGCCGATTTCGCTGACGAAGTTGCACGTGCTGTCCTGATAAAAGCGCGACTTGAACGTATCGCGTACGCCCCAGAGGTGGAACTCACTCGTGTAGTCTGTGCCATACTGATACGCGAGTGCGTCGACGTTGGGAGACGATGCCAAGTACGGGCGCGTATCGTCGTGGCGGCGCAGCATCGACGGTATGAGCTGTCGTGTGATGACGTTGTGGTTGGGGTCGATATGATTTTGATAGTAGAACATGTCGCACTCGTTGTCGCCCGCCCAGAGCACAATAGACGGATGGTGGCGCAGTCGGCGCACGATAGTCGCGACCTCCTGCTCGAAGCGTTCGAGCCACTCCTGCGTCGACGGGTAGATGCCACAGGCCATTGTGAAGTCCTGCCAGATCATGATGCCGTTCTCGTCCGCGAGTTCGTAGAACAGGTCGTCCTCGTAGACATTGCCGCCCCAACAGCGGATCATGTTGCAATTGAGGTCGGTCAGCATCTCGAACTCTTTGGGGATGCGTGCCTTATCGCGCGAATGGAACGCGTCGAGTGGCACGTGGTTCGTACCTTTGCAGAACACGCGCTCACCATTGACGATGAACACGAACTCACCCTCGGGTACGTTGATCGCCGATGTATCGGGCTTCTGGTGCGTCGGCGAGGCGATGTTGATGCTCGTGCGTTTGAGTTCGACCTTGCGCAGACCCGTGCGCATCGTCGCGATATCAACCACGGCGCCGTCGCGGACGAACTCGAGCGTGACGTCGTAGAGGTCGGGATTGCCCTTGCCGCGCGGATACCAGAGATGCGGATTCGTCACGGTGATGTCGATGAATCCGACGAAGCTGTAGATGTTCTGTTCATGCGTGAAGCTATGATCGCGGCAGATACCGCGTATGCGTACCGCGCAGCCCTTGTCGACTTCGCCGTCTATGCGATAAAACACGCGCAACCCAACGGTGCGGTTGCCAAAGTCGAAGTCGCGCGCGCGAACGCTCCACTCGCTTATGTAGCCCTGCGGCGTCTCTTCGATATATACGTCGCGCCAAAGCCCGGCCGACAACATGCGCGGCATAATGTCCCAACCGTACATGTGCGGCGCTTTGCGCACGTGCAGCGCGTCGTCGGCGAAACCCAATCCGACCTCGACGGCTCCGTAGTCGTACTGCTTGGCGTGCTGCGTCGTCGGCGTGATCACAACTGAAATGGTGTTCTCGCCGTCGAGCAACTTGCCTGTAACCTCGAAGCGGTGCGGGATCAGCATGTTGTCCGTGAACATCAGAAATTCGCCGTTGAGGTAGAGGTCGGCGTAGCAGTCGATGCCCTCAAATACGAGGAACTGCCTGCAAGCCTTAGACTGATACTCAAACGTGCGCGTATACGTGAATGTTTTATCTTTCGTGAATGCGTTCGCTTCGACGATATTCATGCCGTAGAACGGCTCGTCGAGGATGCCCGCGCGTTGTAGATCGAGCTCTACGTTGCCGGGTACCTGAGCCTCGATGCTGGTGTCATCGTAGCAGAGGCGCCAGACGCCGTTCAGCGATATTTTATTTGACATGTACACCTCAGGATTATATAATAGTATAACGCAAGAATAGCTTATATGATTTCCGCGAGATTGTCAAGGAGAATCCGAATCCATCGTTATGAACGAGAGGTGAGTATCTCTATGCGTATCACATACGAACAGCAATTGAGCAACCTCATCGCATTGCTGCTGGATAACTGTGTTGCCGTCGCACACGACGGTACGCGGCTGTTCACGCCCGACGGCATGAGCAACTATGACGCGCTGTGGACGCGTGACTTCTGCTACATGCTCGAATACGCGCCGACGTTCATCACAGACGAAGAGGCGCGTGCCGCGATCGAGTACCTGATCAAAGGTGCGCGTGCCGACGGCTGGATCCCTGACCGCGTGTACGCCGACGGTACGCCTGTGTATGCGGCGGGTTCGGTGGAGAATCCCGTTGGCAAGCCCAATCTCGACAACGCATGTTTCCTCGTGATTGCCGCCGACGTATATCTGTCACGCATTGACCACGAGTACGCGAATGAGACCTTCCTCGAGTGGTACGACACGCTGCTATGCGGTCTCGACGCATTGCCTGTCGGCGACAATGGCTTGATCTACAACGACCCCGCCGCACCGCACTCGCCGTACGGCTTTACCGACTGCGTCGGCAAGACGGGGTATCTGTTCATGGAGTCGCTGTTGCTGTGGCGCGCGCGCTGGCGTATGCACAAGTGGTTGCATCGCTGCGGCATCGAGTACGCCGCGCATGAGAAAGCCGCCCGGTTGATCGAGAAGAATATCCCCATTGTATTTGTAGATAAGCGTCACAACAACATGCCGTTAGCGGCGACGGTGGATTGCGCGCAGATCGACGTATGGGGCGCGTGCTACGCGTTGACCACGGGCTTTCCGTTCGCCGAACGGCAGCGCGTCGATATGGCGAACTGGCTCATCGCGCATCATGGTGAGTTGTTGCAGCACGGACAGTTGCGCCATACCGCGCCCGGGGAGACGTGGCAGCGGCTGCTCGCCGACATACCGTACGGCGAGTATCAGAACGGCGCGTACTGGGCTACCGCTGCGCCGTGGTACATCGAGGCGATCTACTACTACGACATGCCGCTGGCGGAACGTACGTTTGATGAGCTGATGGCGTATCTATTTGACGTTGGCGCGTACGAATGCGTGAATGGGGACTATCGGAAGCTGGATCAATATGTATGCAGCGCAACCAATGCGTATCCGCTGCTGAGACTATTTGAATAGCGCACAAAAGTTCGTGGAATCGCCCACCGTTGTTGATTGGCAGCGGTGGGTTTGCATTTGCAGATCGGTGGATTAGTAGATTGATTGAAGATAGGGTTCGGTATGACGATGGGGTGTTGGATACTTTCGGTGAAGAGTATTTATATTAGGTGAGGTTTATATGAACATAAAAATGATAGCGACAGACCTTGACGGCACATTATTTGACGATGACAGAAAGGTATCGGCATATACATTTAATGTATTTGACAAATGCAGAAAGGCTGGAATCAAGGCGATATACGCCACTGCGCGTGGTCACAGCGCTTATGAAAAAGTGCCTCTTGATAAAGTTGACGGGCACGTCCGTGATAATGGCGCATTGGCATATGCCGACGGCAATTTATGCTATAAAAGATTGATTCATATTGATTACATCCGTGACTTTGTTG
>CAYPOE010000036.1:0-12483 GCA_964412285.1 uncultured Eubacteriales bacterium
GCGGTAAGCAGGGGCGCTTCCGCCAGAACCTGCTCGGCAAGCGCGTCGACTACTCCGGCCGTTCGGTTATCGTCGTAGGGCCGGAACTCAAGATGTTCCAGTGCGGTCTGCCCAAAGAGATGTCGCTTGAACTCTACAAGCCGTTCGTACGCAAGCGACTCGTGAACACCGGCGTCGTACACAACATCAAGTCAGCCAAACGCATGGTCGAACGCGCCAAGCCCGAGGTCTGGGACGTACTCGAAGAGGTCATCAAGGGACACCCGGTACTCCTGAACCGTGCGCCGACGCTCCACCGTTTGGGTATCCAGGCGTTCGAGCCGGTACTCGTCGACGGTCGCGCAATCAAGCTGCACCCGCTCGTCTGTTCGGCGTTCAACGCCGACTTCGACGGCGACCAGATGCCCGTACACGTGCCGCTGTCCGTCGAGGCGCAGGCCGAAGCGCGATTCCTGATGCTGTCGGTCAACAACCTGCTCAAGCCGCAGGACGGCAAGCCCGTCGTCGTGCCGACGAAAGACATCGTCCTCGGCATCTACTACCTGTCGCTGATGCGTCCCATCATCGGCAAGGGCAACGAACCGCTCGACGCCGAACCTGAGACGGATGCGCAAAAGAAGTACGCGTACTACGACAAGACCAAAGACAAGTGGTACACCATGATGCGCTTCTCTGACGAGAAAGAGGCGTTGCACGCATACAACGACGGATTGGTACACATCAACGCGCCGTTCGTGCTCAAGCGCACGATCACGCACAAGGGCGTCGAATACACGGGCACCTGCGTCGCGACGATCGGCTACCTGCTGCTCAACGAGCATATCCCGCAAGATCTCGGCTTCATCAACCGCGACAATCCCGCGACGCGCTTCGACTTCGAGGTCAGTGAGAAGACCAACAACAAGCGTCTGACCAAAGTCGTGTCGCGCTGCATCGAGCGGCACGGCGGCGCACAGACCGCCGAACTGCTCGACGAACTCAAACGCCTCGGCTTCAAGTACGCGACCAAGGGTGCGATCACAATCTCGATCAGCGACGTTACGGTGCCGAGTGAGAAGAAGGTCTTGCTCGAACAGGCCGAGGAACAGGTCGACCGCATCGCGCGGCAGTTCCGACGCGGTCTGATCACCGAGAACGAGCGTTACGACCTCGTCATCAAGACGTGGATGGATACGAACAACGAAGTCACCAAGGCACTGATGAAAGGCTTCGACGAGTTCAACCCCATCAACATGATGGCCGACAGCGGCGCGCGCGGCAGTATCTCGCACTTACGCCAGCTCGGCGGCATGAGAGGTCTGATGTTCAACACGGCGGGTAAAGCGATCGAGATCCCGATCCGCTCCAACTTCCGCGAAGGCCTCAACGTTCTGGAGTACTTCATCGCGTCGCACGGCGCACGCAAGGGTACGACGGATACCGCGATTCGTACCGCGGACAGCGGTTACTTGACGCGCCGACTCGTCGACGTGTCGCAGGACGTGATCATCCGCGAGATCGACTGCAATACGCCGGATGGCATCATCGTCAAAGAGATCAACGACGGCGGCGAGGTCATCGAGCAGTTCTTCGATCGTTTGGTCGGACGCTACTTGGCTGAAGACGTGATGCATCCCGAGACGGGCGAGGTCATCTGCCCGCGCAACCACCTCATGAGCGAGGACGATGGCAATGCCATCATTGCAGCCGGGGTCAAGACGGTCAAGATTCGTACGGTGCTCACGTGCCGCAGTAAGGTCGGCGTATGCAGCAAGTGCTACGGCTCGAACTTGGCGACAGGCGGCGAGATCCCGATTGGCGAGGCCGTCGGCATCATCGCGGCACAGTCGATTGGCGAACCGGGTACGCAGCTCACAATGCGTACGTTCCATACGGGCGGCGTTGCGGGCGACGACATCACGCAGGGTCTGCCGCGTGTCGAGGAGTTGTTCGAGGCGCGCAAGCCGAAGGGTCTGGCGATCATCACGGAGAACGCGGGTCGCGTATCGATCAGCGACGTCAAGAAGAAGCGCGAGATCACCGTGGTCAACGACGAGACAGGCGAGGCCAACACCTACTTCATCCCCTACGGCTCCCGCATCAAGGTGCAGGAAGGCCAGATGATCGAGATGGGCGACGAGTTGACCGAAGGTTCGGTCTACCCGCACGAGATCCTGCGCATCAAGGGCGAAGAAGCCGTGCAGAACTACTTTATCCAAGAGGTGCAACGCGTCTATCGCTTGCACGGCGTTGACATCAACGACCGCCACATCGAGGTCATCGTGCGGCAGATGATGAAGAAGGTGCGCATCGAGGATCCGGGCGACAGCATGTACCTGTCGGGCGCGCTCGAGGATAAGGCTGCCGTACTTGAGAAGAACATCATTCTCGAGGGCGAAGGGCTGCGCCCCGTCACGTACGCGCCCGCGCTGCTCGGCATCACGCGCGCGTCGCTGACGACGGACTCGTTCCTGTCGGCCGCGTCGTTCCAAGAGACCACGAAGGTGTTGACGGAAGCGTCGATCAAGGGCAAGATTGATCCGCTGATCGGCCTCAAAGAGAATGTCATCATCGGTAAACTCATCCCCGCGGGCACGGGCATGAACCGCTACCGCAGCATCGAGATCGACGAGTGACAAAATAATCCGCAGGAGACAGGCGGCGTGGTGTAAGCCGCGCCGCTTTTGTGGTATAGTGAGGACGCTCATGCACAGCATAGGGTACATCAAAGAGCAAGTTGCCATCGCCGCGCGCAAACACGGCGTGGAGCGCGTGTACTTGTTCGGCTCGTACGCCAACGGTACCGCGCACGAGGGCAGCGACGTGGATTTACGCGTCGAGTACACGCGCGGCAAGGCGTACGAGTTGCCCGGCTTTTACGTAGATGCAGAGGATGCGTTGGGTATGGTGGATGTGCTGACGGTGTCCGATGGGGAGTATGCGCCGTTTTGGGATCGCGTTCGAGACGAGGAGATTTTGATCTATCACGGGGGTGAATTATGAAACTATCCTTCCGTTGGTTCGGATCCTCCGACCCCATATCATTGCAATACATTCGGCAGATCCCGCGTATGCATACGATTGTGTCGGCGATCTACGACGCACCCGTCGGCGAGGTTTGGAGCCACGCGTCGATCGCCGCGCTGCGCAATGCCGTCGTCGCCGCAGGGCTGTCGCTCGACGTCGTCGAGAGCGTGCCCGTACACGAGGACATCAAGCTCGGACTGCCGTCGCGCGATACATACATCGCCGCGTACTGCGAGAACATTCGACGGCTCGGCGCGCATGGCGTGAAGGTCATCTGCTATAACTTCATGCCTGTGTTCGACTGGACGCGCACCGATACGGCGAAAGCGTTGCCTGACGGCTCGACGTGCCTGTCGTACGACGCGGTCGCGGCTGCGGCAATCGACCCGCTGTCCACGGGATTGCGTCTGCCGGGTTGGGACGAAAGTTACACGAAAGACGAGCTGCGGCGCGTGTTCGCCGCGTATGCGTCCGTCGACGCGGAACAGCTCTGGGACAACCTCGCGTACTTTCTGCGCGCCGTGATCCCCGTAGCGGCGGCGTGCGGCGTCAAGATGGCGATTCATCCCGACGACCCGCCTTACCCAATCTTCGGACTGCCGCGCATCATCACAGATGCGGCCGCGCTCGACCGACTGCTCGGCGTCGTCGACGACGTACACAACGGCGTTACGCTGTGTACGGGTTCGCTCGGCTGCGACACGCGCAACGACGTCGTGGCCATGGCGGAGCGATACGCCGCGGCCGGACGCATCCACTTCGTACATGCGCGCAATGTCGTCAACTACGACGACGGTAGCTTCGACGAGTCGCCGCACCCGTGCGGGTCGCTCGACTTGCGCGGCGTGATGGCTGCGCTGCGCGCGCACGACTACGACGGCTACATCCGCCCCGACCATGGACGCATGATCTGGGGCGAATCTGGAAAGCCCGGGTACGGGCTGTACGATCGCGCGCTCGGCGCGGCGTATCTGCTTGGACTATGGGACGGCGCGCAGCGTATCCAGACCGACTGATCAACTGACGCGATGCAAAACCCCTGCCCGATTTGGTCGGACGGGGGTTTTTGGCGCGCGATCGCGGCGCGAATTCGGGAATCTTGTTTTGCGATTGCCACGTGCGGGCGTGATTATAACGCTTGCAAATCCACGGCAATCATGGTATAATGTACCATGAACAGTATATTTATCAGCATTTTGTCAAGATTCAGCATTTGTTAAGACTTTTTAAGGGTAAAAGACACATGAATATATTTTCGGATAAAGTCAAAGATTTACAGGGCAGCGCCATACGCGAGGCGTTTAAGGCGTTACAGCGCCCGGGCATGATCTCGTTTGCAGGCGGCATCCCGTCGCCGACGCTGTATCCGCACGATGAACTTGGCGCACTCGCCGCCGAAATCCTGAAGGACGACTATGTCCCCGCGATGAATTACGGCATCACCGAAGGCTACGCGCCGCTGCAAGCGCAGGTACGCGAGCGGCTTGCGCCGCGCGGCATCGTGCGTGACAACGACGAAGTGCTCATCACGGCGGGCGGACAGCAAGGCATCTCACTCGCCGCGCACGTACTGCTCAACGAAGGCAGCATCGTCGCCGTGGAGTCGCCGTCGTTCATCGGCGGACTCAACGCCTACCGCGCACTCGGCGCGAAACTGCTGCCCATTCCCATGCAGCCCGATGGCATCGACACCGACGCACTCGCGGTCGCGGCGCAGCAACATGATATTCGGCTGCTCTACGTCATCCCGAACTTCCAGAATCCATCCGGCATCACGATGTCGTTGCCAAAACGCAAGGCGCTGCTCGAACAGGCCGAACGGCACAACTTCTACATCATCGAGGACGATCCCTACGGCGAACTGCGATTCGAGGGCGAACCGCTCCCGACGCTGAAGTCGATGGATACGGCGGGACGCGTGATCTACGTCGGCAGCTTCAGCAAGGTACTTGCGCCCGGTCTGCGCGTGGGATTCGCCGTATGCGACAAGGCCATCGCGGACAAAATGACCGTAGTCAAGCAGGTCGCCGACGTACACACGACGGTGCTGCCGCAGATGATGGTGTCGCGTTTCTTGCAGCGATACGACCTCGACGCGCTGATCGAGAAAGAGCGCGCGCTGTACAAGCAGAAGTCGTCGCTGATGATCAGCCTGATCGACCGACACTTCCCGTCGCACGTCACGCACACGAATCCGCAGGGCGGCATCTTCCTCTGGTGCGACATGGGCAGCGGCGACAGCGCGGCGCTCACGCTCAAGGCGCTCGATCACAACGTCGCGATCATACGCGGCTCGTCGTGCATGACGGATCCGTCGGCGACGTACTCGACCTTCCGTCTCAACTACTCGACGCCGTCCGACGAGCAAATCGAAACAGGCATCACGATCTTAGGCAAGCTGTTAAGCGAGAGATAAACCCCATAAACTTATTTATGAATTTTATGAAGAAACGCATATTTTCCGGCATCAAGGCGACGGGCGAGCTGCACCTCGGCAACTACATCGGCGCAATCCGCAACTGGATTCCGCTCTGCGAGGAGTACGACTGCCTGTTCTCGATTGTCGACCTCCACTCGATCACCACGCGCCAAGACCCCGCAGTGCTGCGTGAACGTTCATTCGAGAACCTCGCGCTCTATATCGCGGCAGGACTCGACCCCGACAAGAACCTACTCTTCTTCCAGAGCCACGTCCGCGCGCACGCCGAGTGTTCGTGGATCCTCGGCTGCTACACGCAGATGGGCGAACTCTTGCGCATGACGCAGTACAAAGACGCGCTCGCGAAAGAGAAGCCCGTGACGGGCGGCTTCTTTACGTATCCCGTGCTCATGGCGGCGGACATCCTCGTCTACGACGCGGCATACGTACCCGTGGGCGAGGATCAGAAGCAGCACCTCGAACTCGCGCGCGACATCGCAATTCGCTTCAATGGCATCTACGGCGATACGTTCGTCGTGCCTGAGCCGTTCATCCCCAAGGTCGGCGCGCGTATCATGGACTTGCAATCGCCGACAAACAAGATGAGTAAGTCGTCGCAGGACGAGGGCGAGAACTACGGATGCATCCTGCTGCTCGACGACGACGCGACGATCCTCAAGAAGTGCAAGCGCGCGGTGACCGACAGCGACAACAAGATCTGCTGCGCCGAGGGCAAGGATGGTATCAACAACCTGCTCGGTATCTATGCGGCATTGCGCGGCATCGGCATGGACGATACGGTCGCCGCATTCGAGGGCAAGGGCTACGGCGCATTCAAGGCGGCGGTCGCCGAGGCCGTGATCGACACGATCCGCCCGATTCGCGAGAAGTACCGCGAACTCCGCGCCAACCCCGACTACGTGCGCGACGTCTACACGCGTTCGGCCGAAAAGGCCGCTGCGATGGCTGATCCTAAGATCCAACAGCTCTATGACATCGTAGGATTCGTGGGCAAGTAGCGCGCCGGGGATCATCTGACCAAAGAATATGAATTACGACACACTCCGCTTGTTGTTCACTGCCGTCGTCGCATTTTTGATCACGTTCGCGGCCACGCCGATTGTGAGTTACCTCGCCAACGCGATTGGCGCGATGGACATCCCCAAAGACAATCGCCGTATGCACTCCAAGGCCATGCCGTTGCTCGGCGGACTTGCGATTTTCTACGGCTTCCTCGTTGCACTGCTCTGTTTCGTGAATATATCGGGGCAGATCTTCGGACTGCTGATGGGTGCGCTGATCATTGTCGCGCTGGGTATCCTCGACGACATCAAACCGGTGAGTCCGATCATACGTCTGATCGGGCAGACACTCGCCGCGCTCATCGCGATCTACTACGGCATCCGCATCGAGTTCATCGCCAACCCCATCCCGTTCTTTGATACGCCGTACCTGTCGTTCGGTGTATTCGCGATCCCCATCACAGTGATCTGGATCGTCGGCATCACCAACGCACTCAATCTGCTCGACGGCCTCGACGGCCTGACGGCAGGTGTTGCGTCGATCATCTCGGTATCGCTGCTGTCGATCTCGCTGATCACGCGTAACATCGAGATCGCGATCATCACGATTGCGGTCGCAGGTGCAGGGTTCGGCTTCTTGCCGCACAACTTTCACCCTGCGAAGATCTTCATGGGTTCGACGGGCGCGACGTTCCTCGGTTACATCCTCGCGTGTTCATCGATCATGGGACTGTTCAAGTCGTACTCGATCATCTCGGTATCGGTACCGCTGCTGCTGCTCGGACTGCCGATCTTTGATATGGCGTTCGCGATGATCCGCCGCATCTTGCGCGGACAGTCGCCGATGAAGGCCGACAAAGGGCATCTGCACCACCGACTCATCGATATGGGTCTCACCCAGCGACAGGCCGTCGGCGTACTCTACTTGATCAGCGCGCTGCTGTCCATGAGCGCCGTGGTGCTGCTGCTCGGCGGCGTACTCCGCGCATTGGTATTCGTGGGCGCGGTTATAATCATGCTCATCACAGGCGTATTCCTGTGGCTCAAGCGACACGAACAGGACAACACGACACCCTAATACACGTTACGGATTGATTTATTTTATTATGAAGATACTTTCGGTATTCGGCACGCGTCCCGAGGCGACCAAGATGTGTCCGCTCGTCAAGGCCATCGACGCCGCGCCCGACATGGATGGCGTGGTCTGCGTGACCGCACAGCATCGCCAGATGCTCGACGATGTACTCGAACTCTATGGCGTGACGCCGCAGTACGACCTCGACATCATGAAGCAGCGGCAGAGTACGTCGTACGTGTTCGCACGCGTACTCGAGGGCGTCGACGACGTCATCGTCAAAGAACAGCCCGACGTCGTGCTTGTACACGGTGACACGGCGACCTCGGTCGCGGCCGCACTCGCGGCATTTTACAGAAAAATCCCCGTCGGTCACGTCGAGGCGGGACTGCGTTCGTTTGACAAATACTCGCCGTATCCCGAGGAGCTGAATCGTTGTCTGACGGATATTATTGCCGATATATATTTTGCCCCGACAGGATATAATAGGGATACATTGCTCAAAGAGGGCATTCCCGCCGATGCCATCGTCGTCACGGGCAACACCGCGATTGACGCGCTGTCGTATACGGGCCACCTCTGCAACGCGCTGCCGTTCGCCATGGACGATCCCGACCACAAACTCATCCTCATGACCACGCACCGCAACGAGAATCTCGGCGAACCCATGCGTCGCATCTGCAACGCCATGCTGCGCGTCGTCCGGGACAATCCCGACGTGGAGCTGTTCATTCCCGTACATATGAATCCTGCGGTACGGGAAGTTGTACTGCCGATTCTCGGCGATCGCCCGCGGATTCATTTGACCGAACCCATCTCCGCGCATCAACTGATTTATGCGATGAAGCGTTGTTATATCTGCGTGACGGATTCGGGTGGGTTACAGGAGGAAGCGCCGACCTACGGCGCGCCACTTGTCATCCTGCGCGAGGAGACTGAACGTCCCGAGGGCATCGACGCGGGTATCGCGGTACTCACAGGCAGCGACGAGCGGCTGATCTACGACACAGTCAATCGGCTGCTGCGCGACGCAGACCATCACAAAAGCATGGTCGCGACCGAGAATCCGTACGGCGACGGTCGCGCGTCCGAACGCATCGTAGACGCGCTCAGGCGCATGGTATCGCCGTGCAGGTAATCGAGCCACCCATGCGGCTCTGATTGTTCTGATCGTATATTTTAATAGGAAAGGGGTTTGCACATGTCCTTACAAGCAGTCACCGCCATCAAGGAAGCCGAAGCGCGCGCCGTCGAGATCATCAAGAAGGCCGAACGCGACGCGGCCAACCTCGTGGCGGAACTCAACGACGACGCGCTCAAGCGGCAGATGCACGAGCGCGATCTCGCTTACGCCGAGGCCGAGAAACGCATGGCCGAGGCTGAGGCTTCGGGCAATGCCAAGGCCGATGAGCTGTGGCGTGAAACCGAGAAGCAGCTCAACATGGTGCGTACCGCGGCGGCCGCGAATATGCAAAAGGCCGTCGAGTACATTGCCAAGGCCATCACACAGTAGGTTGCACCATGATCTACCTATGGCCTTTGTAATTGATATGATTTAAGGAGGTGAATCAATGATCGTAAAAATGGCAAAGCTGCGCCTGATCGGACTGCTCGAAGAGCGCAACGCCATCGTGCGCCGCCTCATGAAGCTCGGCGTGGTGGAATTGCGCCCGATTGAGCTTGGAGACGACAATCGCGCCGTCACGGCATTGACCGAGGTCGACGACGCGACGGCGCGCATCACCGAGATCGAGGAAGAGCTGCGCCGCATCCGCACCGCGATTACGTTCCTCGAGGGCAAACTCGCGGGCAAACGTCCGCCCAAGAAGGACATGACGTACGACACATTCGTCAACCCCGATACCTATCGCGGCGCGTGGCAGAAGGTGTTCGACGTCAATGACCTGCGTGGTCGCATCATCGAGGTCAAGTCGCGGTTGGGTGCCATCGCCAACACCACGGCGCGACTCGCGCCGTGGCAAAAGCTCGATCTGCGCGTCGATACGTCGTCGACCGCGACTTGTGACGTGCTGTTCGGCACGTTGCCCGTCTCTTGCGACGTCGACGGTACGATCGCCATGCCGCTCGCCGAGATCACGATTGTGAGCGAGGACGCGGATTACAAGTACTGCTGCATCATCGCGCACCGCGAGGCGCGACAGGGCGTTTTGGCGCGACTCAACGAGAATGGCTTTATCAAGGCCGACTTCGGCGTGACGAACGGTACGCCGTCGTCTAACATGACCGCGCTACAGAGAGAGACCGACGAGTTGAACGCACAACTCTCGACGCTCGAGTCGCAGGCCGTCACGGCCACGCAGGGACTACCCCTGATCTACAGTTTGTACGATTACATCTACAACATGCAGGAGAGGCGGCGCGTGCGTCCCAACATCATCAAGACGGATAAGACCTTCCTCGTAGGCGGGTATCTGCCCATCGACGAGAAAGAGACTATCAAGCGCGCGTTGAATACGTTCACGGTGTCGGTCGAGTTTGAGGACTGCGCCAAGGACGAACCCATGCCCGTGCTCTTGCGCAACAACCCCGTCGTCACGCCGTTCGAGGTCATCACCGAGATGTACTCGCTGCCGCGCAGCGACACCATCGATCCGTGCGGCGTCATGAGCCCGTTCTTCTTTATCTTCTTCGGCATGATGCTATCCGACGCAGGCTACGGTCTCGCATTGATCCTCGGCTGCGGCTACGCAATGTGGAAGATGCGGCTCGAGGGCGCGATGGATAAGCTCGTGCGGCTCATGTTCATCTGCGGATTCAGTACGTTTGTATTTGGCGCACTGTTCGGCGGCTGGTTCGGCAATCTGTTGCCCGCCGCATTCGGATTGCCCGTCGGGCCGTTGTGGTTCGACCCCGTGGCCGATCCCATGCGCCTGCTGTTCATCTCGATCGCACTCGGCGGCGTACACATCGTCACGGGTATGGCGGTCAAGGCGTACATGCTGATCCGCGACGGCGACATCCTCGGCGCGATCTTCGACGTAGGCTTCTGGTGGGTATTCCTCGGCGGCATCACACTGCTCGTCACCGACATGTTCGGCGTATACCCGAATACGTTCGGTCTGTACCTCGCGGCCGGCGGTGCCGTGGGTCTGATCCTGACCCAAGGTCGTTCGGAGAAGAACATCTTCATGAAGCTGTTCAACGGCGTCGCGAGCCTGTACAACATCACGGGCTATCTCTCGGACATCCTGTCTTACGCGCGCCTACTGGCGCTCGGACTTGCGACCGGCGTCATCGGTACCGTGTTCAACACGCTCGGACTCATGGGCGGCGGCACCAAGTCGTTCTTCGGCATCCTGCTGCTCGCGGTCGTCGTACTCGTCGGACACGGCTTCAACCTCGCGATCAATGTACTGGGTTCGTACGTACATGCGTCGCGTCTGCAATACATCGAGTTCTACGGTAAGTTCTATGAAACCGGCGGCGAACCGTTCAAGCCGCTCAAAACCAAGACCAAATATTTATATATCACGAAATAGGTTGGAGGATTTATGCAAAACTGGTTTGATGTACTGTGCAACGGCACGTTCTTAGCCGCACTCGGCGCGGCGTTCGCGGTATTTTTAGCGGGCGCGGGCAGCGCAAAAGGCGTAGGCATCGTGGGTGAGGCCGCTTCGGGTCTCATGAGCGAAGATCCCAACAAGTTTGGTCAGGCGCTGATCCTCGAGGTTATCCCGGGTACCCAGGGTCTGTACGGACTGCTCATCGGTTTCGTTGTACTCGGCAAGATCGGCTTACTCGGCGGCGGCGTCGCCAACATCGACTTCGTACCCGGCTTACTCATCTTCGCGGCTTGTCTGCCCATGGGCATCGTCGGCTACCTGTCGGCCATCGCGCAGGGTCGCGCGGCTGCGGGCGGCATCGGCATCATCGCCAAGCGTCCTGAGGAGCTGACCAAGGGCATCGTACTCGCGGCTATGGTTGAGACGTACGCCGTATTCGCGCTGCTGATTTCGTTCTTGATGATCAACAACATTCAGATCTAAGCTCCGACGGCTGTACCATGTGGTGCGCTGTGCATCGCATGTGTATCATGAGGTAATGACAGTGACCAAAAACATCATAGACAAGATTATCTCGGAGGCCGAAGGGCGCGCCGCCATCATCACGCAGAACGCCAAGCAAGAGGCGAGCGCGCACGCGAACCAGCTCAACGAAGGCATACGCGAGATGGTGGACGGCATCTTGGCCGAGGCCAAGGCGAGCGCCGCCGCGCGGTACGACCGCATCCTCGCCGCCAAGGAGCTGGAGGGGCGCAAGGCCATCCTTGCGCTCAAGCAGCAGATCGTCGCCGACGCGTTCGACGCGGCCGTGAGTTATCTCGCACGTCTGCCCGACGACCAGTACAACGCAGTCATCGGGCGAATGACCGACGGCCTCGACGGTGAGATCATCCTGCTGCCGCGCGACGCCAAGGCGGGTACGGGCGGCGGCTTCATCTGCAAGCGCGGCAGCGTCGAGCTGAATTGCTCGTTCGCGGCACTCGCCGCGGCCAACCGCGAGAAGCTCGAGAAAGACGTCGTCGACAGACTATTCAAGGCATAAGGGGGTGTTGCGTATGGCAAAATCGTACAATGAGCTCGACTACGCCAACGCCGTCGCGCGGGTACGCGCGCTGCAAGGCAAGCTCATCGACAACGCCACCATTGAAAAGATGCTGTTCGCACCGTCGGTGGGCGAGGCCATTCGCGCACTCTCCGACTGCGGCTACAACACCGATCTGCCGACTGTCGAGGCCGTCATCGACGCCGAACAACGCCGCGTCATGACGCTGCTCGTCGAACTCGGCGCACACAGCTTGGTCGACATGCTGCGCATCCGCTATGACTACCACAATGTCAAGGTGCTGCAGAAGGCCGAACTCACGGGCATCCCGCCCGACGACATGCTGATCCCGCTCGGTCACATCGACCCCGACTTCCTGCGCGCGCGCATCCTCG
>CAYPOE010000037.1:0-12446 GCA_964412285.1 uncultured Eubacteriales bacterium
CGTAGAAGCCGATGTCTCTGATCTCGGATTCGTGTTCGCTGATGAAGTCGTGCAACGTACGCGCTAATGCCGGATAGTGATGCTGGGTCTTGTTGTGGCTCTCGGTCTCATACTGTGTCGTAAAGATCACGATGTTGGTCTGATACTTGCCGTTGCCGAGCTGTTTGAGCAGATCGTGCTGGAGCAGGATCTCGAGTTCGTCCTCGAGGTACGGCGTCGAGATGCCGAGTTCGATCGACAACTCTGTAACCGACTGCGGTTCGTAGTAGGCGGCGAGCAGGATGTTGCCCGGCAGTCGCCGCTCGAAGATGCGCCAGTACTCCAAATTGGGGCCTGATCCCCAGTAGTCCATCTTGAATACATCAGGGTTATAACTCTTTTCGCCATACGTGCGTGACATATGGATGCCCTCCTTGATGAATTTACGCGCTTTGAACAGGTAGTACTTGACCATCTCGACAGAGATGTCTAAGGCTTCAGCGATCTCGGAACAGGACTTGTTCTTGATGTAGTAGAGTACGGTACACTCGCGATACTGCCGCGACAGCAGCGACAGTTCGCGTTTGAGCGCGTGCAGTTCTTCCTCGTGCTCAATGGTCTCGGGCATGTGGATAATGTTACCCACGTTGCCTACCATGTACTCCTCATACGGCACGGTCTCCCGCTGATTCTGATGGCTTCGATTGCGCAGATACCGTTTGTAGACGTTGTGCGCGACGCTCCACATGAATCCGTAGAAGCGTTCCTCGTCGCGGATGTTCTTGCATGAGCGCAAGAGTTCTACAAAGATGTCGCTGGCCAGATCCTGTGCCTCTGCCGTGCCGTTTACGCGCGACAGACAGAACGAGAAGATCTTCTTCATGTTGTCCGCGATGAGCTTGTTGATTGTCTTCTGCTCCACGATTCCACCCCGTTTGTTTTCGCTTTGCATAGATAGTGCCACGCGTTTGCCAACGGTTAAGCGATCTTGCAAAAGATTTTTGATAAATAAAGATGATTGTATAAATGCACAAAACTCCCCGGGAGGGGAGTTGAATAATTTGTAATAATGTAGCTATCTCTTGCCATGCAGCAGTACGCTGATTTCGGTTCCGACACCGGGCTTACTCTTGAGCGACAGATCCCAGTCGTACAGCGCGCAAATATGCTTGACAATCGAGAGTCCCAGACCCGTACCGCCGCCCTGTTGCGAACGGCTCTTCTCTACGCGGTAGAACCGCTCGAAGATCCGCGACTGCTCGGCCGGAGAAATCCCGATGCCGGTATCCGCGACCGTGAGCCGTACGGCGTCTTTGTCGCCCACAATCGAAACCCGCACGCTGCCGCCCGGATTGTTGTATCGCACGGCGTTCTCGATCAGATTCTTGACGAGTTCATACACATGTCCGGGTTCGGCGCAGACCGTGCCGTCGCCGACCGCCTCGAATGCGATGCCCTTCTCCTCGATCACAGCCGACAACGTCTGTCGCACCTCGTCGACCGTCTTGGACAGCGGTACCGGCACAGGCAAAAAGTCGCGCGTGTTCTCTAACTCGGACAGCTTGAGCATATCCCCGATCAGCGACAGCATACGATCGGTCTCGCGCGCAATGCCGCTCAAGTACTTACGCAGATGCTCATCTGTGTTGTGAAGCGCCGCCAACTCGCCGAATCCTTTGATCGCAGTCAGCGGCGTCTTGAGTTCGTGCGACGCGTTGGCGAAGAACTCCTCACGCCGCTTGGCACTCTCGCGATTCTCAGTCACGTCGGACAGTACGGCCATCGTGAGTCGCGTGTCAGGCAGACGTTTGACCGTGACCAAGTAGGTGCTACCGCCGAGCGCAAGCTCAAACAACGCACTCTGTCCGCTGCTGTTGCAATCCTCCACGGCCTGCGTGAGCGTCTTGTCGTAGGTCAGGTAGCTGAGCTTCTTACCCATGACGTCCGCCGTCGCGCCAAAGATGCGCAGCGCACCTGTGTTGACCAAGGCGATGTCGCCCATCTCGTCCACCGCGACGAGACCGTCGCCGATGTTGTCGAGGATGTAGTCGAGTTTGCACTTCTCGCTGCGCAGCGTCTCCATGTTGTAGCGCAAGAGTGTGGCGACGTCGTCGATGTCGCGCGTCATGCGTTCGACTTCCTCGTACCGTTGCGTCACAGCCGTGGCATGAACCTCGCCTTTGGCCAATGCCTGCAACTTCTGATGAACGCTGTCGAGCGGCTCGATGGCACTACGCGCCATGCGGCTCGCGAAGAAGAAGCAGGGGATCACGACGAGTATCAACACCAAGAGCAGTAGCGGCACCGACCGCCACACGTAGCCGTCTACCTGCGCGACGGGGATGGCGGCGCGCACGAATACGTGGCTATTGCCGCTGGACACCTTGAGCGCATAGTAGATCAGATCAGTACCCAACGTGTCGGAGTGTCGCACCTGCGCCGCCGGTTCGTCGCGCAGCGCCGCCTGTACTTCGGGGCGGTTCATATGGTTCTCGACTGCGCCGATGTCGAGCGGTCGACTGTCGGCCAATACTGCACCTTCGGCCGATATAACCGTGATGCGCGCACGGTCTCCGGCTTTGACCAAACTCGCGAGGTCTGTACCTGTACTCTGCGCGTACAGGTCGGCGTAGATCTGGGCGATCTCAGTCACGGTGTCTTTGGCGAAGCCCAAGTTGTTCGTGTAGGTCACGTACACCGACGCGGCGAAAAAACACAGCAGTCCCGCACAAACAATCGATATTGTATAGAGAAACAGTCGCTTTTTCATGACAGCATGTACCCTACCCCTCGTATCGTGGTTATAGCGGCCTCACTCTCGGCCTCGGCGAGCTTCCTGCGCAATTCTTTGATGTGCATATCCAGCGTGCGCGTCTCGCCCACGAAATCACTGCCCCACACCGCGTTGAAGATGACCTCGCGTCCCTGCACTTTGCCCGCGTGTTGACAGAGCAGGCGCAGCAGATTGTACTCTTTGAGTGTCGTCTGAATGGGCTGACCATTGACCGTGATCTGGTGCTTGGCTGCGTCGACGACGATGTCGCGATATACGACGCTGTCGTCGGGAACCCGCGCGTTCTTGCGCAGATGAGCCTTGATGCGCGCGACGAGTTCCAGTACGCCGAACGGTTTGGCTATGTAGTCGTCGGCCCCCATGTTGAGCCCCTTGACCTTGGAGATCTCCTCGCCCTTGGCCGACACCATGATGACCGGGATGTGTGCCGTCGCGCGATCGGACTTGAGTCGCGACAAGATCGCGTAGCCATCGTCGCCGGGCAGCATGATGTCGAGCAGAATCAGGTCGGGCAGTGCGCCATCGCGGTCGAGCGCGGCGAAGAGTGCTGCGCCGCCGTCAAAGCAGCGGCAGGTGAACTCATTCTCCAACGTATAGGTGTACAGCTCTTGCAGCGCGGCCTCGTCCTCTACCACATAAATCATCTGCCTCGTCATTGGCTCCCTGCTTCCTTCGGTTTCGATCAGTTCTTGACATGACTGCCTGTAATCGCGTACTCGACCCATTCGCCGATGTTGACGGCGTGGTCGCCGATGCGCTCCATGTACTTGGCGATCATCATGAACAGGATGGCTTGCTCGGCATTGTCGGGATTGTGTTTGATGAGCGCCACGAGATCGGCCATGACGATGTTGAACAGCCGATCCACCTCGTCGTCGGTCTGGTCGAGTGAACGTGCGAGGGTCAAGTCGTGATTGATGTACGCCTGCACGCCGTCCTTGACCATCTGGATGACCATGGTCGCCATCTGCGGGATGTGTTCGAGCTTCTTGATGTACGCGGTGTCGCCGAACTGCATCGTGATCTCGGCGATGTCGCGCGCCTGGTCGCCGATGCGCTCGAGATCCGTGATCATCTTGAGCGCCGCCGATACCTCGCGGAAATCTCTTGCAACGGGGTGTTCCATGAGCAGAATCTTGAGGCACGACTGTTCGATGTCGCGCTCGAGCTTATTGATGAGTTGATCCTGTTCGTACACCTCGGCTGCCAGTTCGGCGTCCCGATTCGTCAGCGCCTTGACGCACTTCTCAATCGCGACTTCGATATAACGGCACATCAGGACCAACTTATCAAAGATGCCCTGCAACTCCTGCTCGTAACGTGCCCTGATCGACATGATTATACTCCTTTTTGATAAATTTTTCAACTCTTCAACTCTTTCATTCCGCTACGCCGCTTACCCGAATCTGCCCGTTATGTAGTTCTCGGTGCGCTGATCTTGCGGGTCCGAAAAGATGCGCTCGGTTGTGTCGTACTCGACGATCTCGCCCAATAGGAAGAAGGCCGTCTTGTCTGAGACGCGGGTCGCCTGTTGCATGTTATGGGTCACGATGACGATGGTGTATTCTGCCTTGAGTTCGTTGATGAGTTCCTCGATCTTGCCCGTCGAGATGGGGTCGAGCGCCGAAGTCGGCTCATCCATGAGTAGGATGCGCGGCTCGGCCGCGAGTGCGCGCGCGATGCAGAGTCGCTGCTGCTGTCCGCCCGACATACCCATCGCATTCTTGCGCAGCCGATCCTTTGCCTCGTCCCAGATGCTCGCCTGTCGTAGCGAACGCTCGACGATGTCGTCGAGTTCGGACTTCTTCTTGACGCCGAACGTGCGCGGCGCAAACGCGATGTTGTCGTAGATGCTCATGGGAAACGGGTTGGGTTTCTGGAACACCATGCCGACATTCTTGCGCAGCAGCGTGACGTCGGTGCCGCGCGCGTAGATGTCCTGCCCACCGATGCGGATGTCGCCCGTGATGCGGCAATCCTCAACGAGATCGTTCATGCGATTCAGAGTCTTGATAAACGTCGATTTGCCACAACCCGACGGCCCAATGAATGCCGTGACCTCGCGTTCGGCGACGTCGATGCTCACGTCCTTGAGCGCGTGGAAGTCGCCGTAATACAGATTGCAGTCGCGTACCGTAATATTAAACGTTTTATCCATTGGCGAGTTCTCCCTTTCCCCAGACCTTGCCCAGTACGGTCGCCAGTGTATTGATCAGCACGACCAAGATCAGCAACACCACGCCAGTCGCCGCCGCCTGCTCGGGATAGCCGTGCGAGCCGAAGTAGTACACGTCGAGCGCGAGGCTCGTGCCGGGCGAAGCGAAGTTCTCGGGCATCTTGTTGACCACCATGCCAATGGTCAGGATCAACACTGCACTCTCGGACAGTACGCGCCCAACGGCCAGAATCAGCGCAGTCACGATGCCGCTCGTGGCGCACGGTAGTACGACTGAAAAGATCGTGCGCACCTTACTGGAACCTAACGCAAAACTGCCTTCGCGCAGCGTACGCGGTACGGCGAGCAGACTCTCCTCGGTCGAGCGCACAATCACGGGCAATATCATGATGGCGAGCGTCAGACCGCCGCCGATCAGCGAATACCGCAATCCCAACGCTACGACGAATACCAAGTAGCCGAAGATGCCATACACGATCGACGGGATCCCCGCCAGCGTCTCAGTCGCGACGCGAATGATGCGGATCAGGCGGCTGCCCGAGTTCGTATACTCCGTCAGAAAGATGGCGCTGCCGATGCCAATCGGCGCGGCGATACAGAGTGAGATCGCGATCAGGTACAGCGTACCGACGAGCGCGGGCTTGATGGACGGATACTTGCCGTAGTCGCCGAACAGCAGTTGCATATTCACGTGCGGGATGCCGCGTGCGAGGATGAAGATCATGACGGCGGCGAGTGCGACCATGCTTATGATCAGCATACCCTGCGCCGCGATTTTCATGCTGCCATATTTAAGAATCTGTCTTTTGTGCGCGTTTGCTCTCACGCTTTTCGCCTCCTTCCCGTTTGAATAGAGAAAAACTCACGTTGAGCAGCAGCGTGAACAAGAATAATACCACGCCTGTCGATACGAGTGCCGTCGCCGCATCACCTGACAGCTCAGTCGCGCCCATCGCGATGTTCGCAGTCAGGGTACGCACCGACTGGAATAGGCTGTTCGGCATCTGTGGCGCGCCGCCGATGACCATCATGACGGCCATGGTCTCGCCGATTGCGCGCCCGACGGATAGTACTACGGCGGCGAGGATGCCACTCTTGGCTGCGGGAACCATAATTTGGAATACGCCCTGCTCCTTCGTCGCACCGAGTGCGAGTGCGCCCTCGTAGTAACTCTTGGGTACGGCGCCCAGCGCATCCAAACTCACGCTGACAATCGTGGGCAGGATCATGACCGACAGCACGAGGCTCGCCGACAGGATGCCGTAGCCCACGCCGTTGGGCGAGACCACGTCGCGCAGGAACGGCACGATCAGGATCATGCCGAACAGTCCGAAGATGACGGACGGGATTCCCGCGAGCAGATTGATCATCTGCCGAATCGGCGTGACCGCCCGTGGCGGGCAGAACTTATACAGCGCGATGGCTGTCATGAGTCCGACGCCCACGCCGATGCCCGTCGATAGAGCCGTGACGTACAGGCTCGCCACGATCATGGAGAGGATACCGTACTGTTCGGCCTGGAGGTTCCACGTCGTGCCGAAGAAGTTCGAGAGTCCTGCCTTGCCGATAAACGGCAGTCCGCTCGCGAACAGGAATACACAGATGCAGCCGAGCGCCAGTATCGAGAATATCGCGCAGAACAGGAAGATGCCGCGCATGACAGCATCCCTTGCTTTGATCCATCTATAAGCCTTATTCATCATCAAGCCTTATTCATCATCTTCATCTTAACCGCAGTTTGATCGCAAATTATTTGATCAGTGCGTTCCACTGAGTGATGGCATTCGAGCCGGCGTCCACGTCGTAGATGTTCTTGAGCTGATCCATCGTGATGCTGTCGAGCGGATTGTCCTTGTTGACGATGACGGCGATGCCGTCTTTGCAAACGACGTAGTGCGTGCAAGTGGTCGCTTTCTCTGCATTGAATTCGTCGCTGATCATGCCGAACGCGCTGACGCCTTCGTCGGCATTCTTATAACCCGTGCCGCTGCCGCCGCCCGATACGTTGACCTTGATGTTGGACTGGAGCTTCTCAAACGCCGCGGCGAGCTCGATCATGAGCGGTTGGAGCGAGGTCGAACCCGATACGTCGATGTTGCCAGACAACGAGCCGTCCATCGTATAGGCGGCCGCATTGTCGATCAGCGTGACATAGCCGCTGTCGCCGATGATCTTCTGTGCGTCGCTCGATTGCAAGAAGGTGAAGAATGCTTGATTCACAGGCGTTTCAAGTGCAGACTCCTTGTATACCACAGACAGCGGACGCGAGATCTTGTATGTACCGTCCTTGATGTTGGCGACGGTAGCTTCTACGCCATCTACTTTGAGCATCTTCGCGTCTTCGGTCACGTAACCCAGACTCTCGTACGCCATGGCCGCGGGATTGCCCTTGACTTCGGCGAGTACGCCTGCGGTGCCGGTCTGGATGACGACGCCCACGGGGTCAGCCTTGCCCTTGAGACCGATGAGTTCCATGAATGCGGTCTTGGTGCCGCTGCCGTCCTCCCGTGCGACGACGGAGACGGTTTTGCTTGCGTCGAACTTTGCGCCCGTGCTACCGCCGCAAGCTGTCAGAGCCAGTGCGAGTACGAGCAACAATGACGCGATGGTCAATACAGATTTCATGAGTGTTCTCCTTGTATGATGTGTGTGAATGCTGTTTGATTTACATATTGATTATAGCAGCGATGACACGTATCGAAAAACCAACGCAATGTATAAAGCGTGTAAAATCTATGTAAAGTCATCTCTGTAAAATCTGTGTAAAATCAAAAATAGCGCGTATATTATACCAATATACGCCCGTGTGCGTATTGCGAACTCTGCAAAACCTTGCTATAATGACTGCGTACCCGGGAAAACACACAAGGAGAATGTGTCATGTATGCATTGGGAATGTTTTTGTTTCTATCCGCCATGGTCTATGTCGGTACAATCACGGACAACGCAGGACGTCTGATTGATGTCGCCAGCATAGCCATCGTATTGGGTTTAACACTGTCCGTGTTGATCGCATCAGGACTGCTGCGCGACTTGGTCAAGGGCTTTAAGCTCATGAGTCGGCGCACCAACCCCTTCAGCACCGTGGAGTTGAAATGCATCATCGAGGCCATGCGGTTGGGCATGTGCGCATTCATGGTATCAGGTGTAATCGGCACGATGATCGGTATCATCATGACCTTCGCATCCGTGGATTCAGCCGACCTGTTGCCTGCGTTGGGCGTATCGATGATCACATTGTTGTACGGGTTTGTATTCAGTATGCTGCTGCTGCCCATCTACTACCGTGCCAAAGCCGTATTCTCTTCCATGGAGTGACGGCGAATGAACAGGATCAACAGGATCAACAGAGGGATCAGACTCGCGGGATTGCTCGGCTATGTACTGCTGTTCGGGCTGCTCATGGGATACGACTGGACGCGCATGGTGCGACCCGTGCCGCTGTTGTCCGTATTGGCGGGGATGATCCTACTGACCGCGTGCCAATGGCGCAGGGGTCTGCGCTTTGCCCACGCACTGCCGCTGATGCAATGGAATGCCTTTGTCGCAGGATTCTTGGCGACGCTGGTGTCCCTGCTGTCGCTGTCCACGTCGGGTGACAGCAGCTTTGCCATGGTCGGCCGACTGCCCGAACACATCATCCCGCTGATCTACGGAGGGATGGGCTACATCATCATAGGGCTGCTCCGCTGGGAATATATACCATCCGCTCAGCCCCATCCCGATCCGTCGCAAAACGGCGGATCTGAGGACGGGGCTGCCGAGGATCATGCATCGTCGTCGCATAATCCCATTCTGCCCCCTGATCCCCTGTTCAGGGCGGATGTGGCGTACATCATCCTCACGCGAAAGGGTTTCACGCCGCGCGAGTGCCATGTCGCACTGAAACTCTTAGAGAATACGCCCAACAAAGAGATCGCATCGCAACTGTTCGTCACCGAGGCCACCATCAAGAAGCATATACAGAATATGTTCAAAAAGTGCGACTGCGCCAATCGGCAAGGATTTCTCTTGCTATACAAGCAATGGTATGACGCATATCTCCGCGACGGCACGGATGGCGATCCTAGACAGTCATAACAAATTCTGGGTATCATAGAAGCAAGTGATTCGGTACATGAATACTAATGAGGTTGAACATCATGATATTTATTGGGTTCCTTTTGATTTCAAGCATATTTTTTATATTTGCCGCAATTTCCGGAAATGTAGGGTATTTTGTAAATTACGATAGCTTTCTTATTTTGATTGTTGCCGATGTAATTTTCTCTATCTTTACCTTTAGGTGGAAAGTATTCATCAGGGGTGTTAAGTCAATGTTTGTGTTAAACGGCCATTCCTATACAAAAGATAATCATGTTGCGGCGCATTTCAAATCATTGATGATGGTTACTATCGCCGTGGGCGTCATATCAAGTATACAGGGCTTCTTTTCATATGCATTGGCAGTGAGGGATTCAGTTGAATCAGCACTAAGTTTAGCATTGATCGAAGTTTTATGCTATACAGGTTTCACGACTGTATATGCCCTGATGTTGAGTTTCCTTTTATTTTATCCGGTTTATTTATTGAATTTAGAAACTGACCCCACGAAGTTTTCGTAAAAGCAACCCAAATATATGAATGTTTGCAGATTATGAATGTTTGCAGATAAAGAAGCGGACACTCCCAACGAGTATCCGCTTCCAATCATTGCACCGTTCATTGCACCGTTTTCCACGGTGCTTGTGTACACTACTTTGACTCGCGCTTGTCCAACGCATCGAGTACGCGGTCGGCACGCTGCTCTGCGGCGTCAGGATCATGCGCGGCGGCGTCTTTGCGTTTGCCATTGATGCGCAGATACATCGCAATTCCGCCTATACAGATGCTGTTGAGACCGACGACTAAGTAACTGATCGTACGTTCTACCGCGTATGGTGGCAACAACAATAGGGCAATGATGCCCATGACGAGTAGCATGATGCTGATGTAGAGCAACGTGCGTAAAAAGCGTTCCATATCAATAATAACATCAATTCATAACGCCAATGCGTTACTTCGACGAACTCGCCAAATCCTCGGCGGTGATCCAGCTCCACTCCTTGACGGCCGCCGCGTTGTGACACGCGACGTTCTGCCCCTTGAACGGCGTCAGCTCGGGCGATACCTTCTCACACTTGTCCGTGTAGTAGATGCAGCGCGGGTGGAATCGGCAACCCGACGGCGGCGTGATCGCACTCGGCATGTCGAGGCTGCGTAGCGGCAACTCACTCGTCGCGCGCGCGAGCTTGGGGTCGGGGATGGGTACGGCGGACAGCAACGCCTGTAGATACGGGTGGCGCGGCTCATTGATGACCTTGTTGAGTTCGCCCTCCTCGACGATCTTGCCGAGGTAGGTGACGACCATGCGCCCGTTGTTCGCGATGTACCGCGCAGTCGCGAGGTCATGCGTGATGTATGCGAATGCGACGCCGAGCTTGGTGTTCATCTCGGACATCAGGTCGAGTAGTGAGATGCGCAGGCTCACGTCGACCATCGACACAGGTTCGTCGGCGACGATGATCTTGGGCCTCAGCGACAGGGCGCGCGCGAGCAGTACGCGTTGACGCTGGCCGCCGCTGAGTTGGTGCGGATACTTGAACAAGAAATGCTCGACCGGCGTGAGTCCGACGAGTTCAAACAAGTTGGACAGCACTTCGATCGCTTCTTTGCGACTCTTCGCCATCTTGTGCTTGAGCACGGGTTCGCAGAGCGACTTGAAGATGGTCTTCATCGGATTGAGCGCGGCGTAGGAATCCTGATGCACCATTTGGACGCTCATGCGATAGTCCTCGAACTCGGCGCGATTCAGCGTCTGGATGTCCTTGCCGTCGTAGTATATCTTGCCCGACGTAGGCTTGTGTATGCCGACGATGGCCTTGCCGATTGTCGTCTTGCCGCAGCCCGACTCCCCGACGATCGCGACGATTTCCCCGGGAAATATGTCGAGACTTACGTCGACGAGTGCGCCGACCTTCTTGCCGTGCGGCGCATCGAACAGGATGCTCATGTTCTGGATGCTGATGATGGGGGACTTGCTCAAGACTCTTCACCGCCTTCCACGTCAAACTTGCAGTACAGGCTATGTCCGGGCGACGCCTCGCGTACGACGAGACCCACGCCGTCGCAGCCGCCGTTCTGCGCAACGTGGCAGCGCGGCAGGAATCGGCACGAGTCGTCCTTGATCGTGAGATCGGGCGGGATGCCCGGGATCGCGCGGCGGTGCCGGATGTCGTCGACGAGCGACGGCGCGGCCTTGATGAGTCCGCGCGTGTACGGGTGGCGGCTGTCGTAGAAGATGTCGTCGACCGTGCCCGCCTCCACGACCTTACCGCCGTACATGACAGCCATGCGATCGGCCACCTTGGCGATGACTGCGATGTCATGGGTCAGGAAGATCATGGTGATGCCGAGTTCCTCGTGGATGACTTTTAATATATCGAGGATATAGGCTTGCGTCACGACGTCGAGCGCGGTCGTCGGCTCGTCGAGCACGAGCACATCGGGATCCATGATCAGGCTCAACGCGATGATGACGCGCTGCTTCATGCCGCCGCTGAGTTGGTGCGGGTACGCGGGCAGCACCTGTTCGGCGTTGAGCCGCACGTACTCGAAGAGCTTGCGGATCTTGGCGACCCACTCGTCCTCGTTGACATGATCCGTATGTTCGCGCACGGTCTCGAGGAAGATCTCTTTGATCGTGAGCACGGGATTCAGGGAGTTCTGCGCGGCTTGGAAGACGTACGCAACCTTGCCCCAACGGTATTGATTGAGTTGCTTCTTATTATAATCGAGAATATTCTCGCCTTTGAATTTGACTTTGCCGGCCGTGATGCGGCCGGGCGAATTGACAATGTTGAGGATGGTCGATGCGAGCGTCGACTTGCCGCTGCCCGACTCGCCGACCAAGCCGATGATCTCGCCCTTGTAGATCGAGAGCGATACGTCGTTGGTAGCCGTGAGTACGCGGTCGTACAACTCGAAATCCACCGTCACATTCTCGAAATCGATGATGATCTCTGCCATGGGTACCACTCCTAACGTGAATCGCGCAAGCGCGGATTGAGCGCCTCGTCTAAGCCGCTGACCAAAAAGTACGAGCCCATCTGGAAGCTCATGAGACCAAATACAGGCACGAGGAAGAAGATGATCGCCGAGGATCCGTAGACCGCGCCCGTCGTCGTCATGGCGAGGTTGATCATCATGCCCCAGTGGTTGGACGAGAACGGGATGAGTCCGAGATACATCAGACCCACCGTCGCGTTGATCGCGATGCGGATGTTGCTGATCAGCGTGACTGTAATGAACGAGGTGAGGTTGGGCAGCATCTCTTTGAAGATTATATGTACTGAACCCATACCCATAATGCGTGCGGCCTCGATGAAGTCGCGCTGCTTCAACGACAGGATCTGCGAACGGATCGACCGCGCAAGTCCCGCCCATGACCAGATACTCAATACGACGCCGCAGAGTATC